>CADDYR010000193.1 GCA_902810765.1 Chloroflexota bacterium | reverse complement strand
GTGACCTCCATTGCCAGCTGCGCCCTCTTGACGGCCGGAAGATTGGGCCGATTCATCTCCACCGCCATTGAGGTGGCCCAGACGTCCGGCACAGGTGTGGGCGTCAGAGAGATAGGTGCCGCTGGGGTGGGCTTGGGACGTGGGTGCATCTGGGAGTAGGCTTGCTGGGTCGCCTCCCGCTCCGCCACCTCCTTCTTAGCGGCGGATATGCCCGGCCAGTGCAGGAGTTGGGCGAGGTAAGTGGCGTGAGGGTTCGGCTGCGGGGTGGGCGAGGGGACAGGAGTGCTCACCGATCTCGGTTGGAAACCGGACCTGTGAGCTAGGGTTGGGTTGTGGTTCGCGTGCACATACACTCCCCAGATCGCCAGCCCCGCAACTGCGCAGGCGATCACTACCACAGCCACCGAGATCAAGTGCCCAAGGCTGATTCTTTGCCTCATCCTAATCAACCGAGGTGTCTTTACGGCCGCGTCCACGCTCATTACATCCTGACTAGGGAAACCATGAGAGCTCTCACCTTCCGGCCGCGAAGGTCGTCCTCCAGCTTCCGCCCCTCCAGCGCGCCTGAATGTAGTAGCAGCCGGCTTTGGGGACGAACACGTAAGAGGGGAAGTTGTGCTTGCCGTCCTGGTCGGGGATGGGCGGATGAAGCGGGTCGAGCTTCGGAGCCCGGCTGGGCTGCTGCCGCTGAATCTGGAACCATAGCGGCCTGTTGCCACCTATCCGACCGCCCGTGATCGTCACAGGGTATCTATAGTCGAGCGCCACCAGCCACAGGATCTTGTACCCCCACCCGTACTCGGTGTGGGACCCCTCCCCAACCGACTGGACCAGATGAAAGGCCAAGTACCGGTCGTTGAACTTTCCGATGTCCGCCCACACGGGTTGGCGCCCGATCACGTACGGGAAGTGCGGCACCTTGTCCCTGGGCACACGCATCGGGCAGTTCCCCGGGGGTGGTCCGAGGCCAGCTGCGGTAGCATGAGTCGGAGCGCTCGTCGGCGAGAGGGTGATCGTGCGGACAGCGCCTGTCGCGGTGACCCGAGGGCTCGGAGCTGGTGTTCCCGCGCGCTCAACGCCGGAGGGAGTCGGGATGGCCGTGCTGGTCGCGTTCACTCGACCGCTGCCCTCGCTGAGAGTACCAGATGGTCTGGTGGTTCCGTGCCGGGAAATCGGAGACGACGAGCATCCGGACAAGACAAGTGATGCGATCAACAGGACCAGAGCTATGAGCTGAGCATGGGCTGTATGGTTGAGCCATGATCTTCCAACTAGCGAAAAACACATCTCGGCACCTCAGGTTCCTAAGGTCAGAATGACGGTTAGTGGAACAGCTGCACGATGAGCACTCCGGACAGAAGTAGCAGCATCAGGCCATCGGCATGCCTCCACTGCAACTGACTTCGCAGAAGGTCGAGAGGCGAGCAACACGAACCGAGACGCTCACGGTTACTCATAACGCCAATCGCACGGGCAAGCCCATGTGTTCCGCCGACGAGGCAGGCTACCAGCCAGCTTGGGCTGAGTGCCACCATGGGCAACAGCATCCACAACCCTGCGTATGGATTACGGGTCAGCAATCCTGGTCCCAAGGACGCACCCCAAATAAGAGCCTGTAACCCCCGCTGATTATAGTGCGAGCCTCTCAAGGCGTATCGGGACTATCGTCCTCATCTTTGGACGACAACGGCCCTGAACTTTTCGGGACCGTTGTTACCTCTTCACATCTGCGGCGTTATGTTATATATACGAGGGGGTTAAGAGGAGGGAATGCGATGGTGGGCGACAGAGAGGCGTCACGGGCCCTCGAGGTGCTGTGCGGCACGACGTTCCTCGCAGGACTCGCGGAGCGCTGCCTTTCCGACTTGGGCGTAGAGGTACGCGCGGAGAGCACCCGCAAGCTCGTCCTGGACTCGCCGACCGGATACGCCCTCGCCACCCTGAGCGCCGTGGATGCGACACGATGCCGTGTCGCCGTGATCACCTGGAACACCTGTCCCGAGTACCTGGAGGACGTGTGGGAGCTCGGACCCCACGTGCTCATAGAAGGTCAGGCACTCGGGGCTCTCGACCCGCGGGCGGTCCTCTCGGAGGCGCTCAGGAGGCTGGACGGGAGCAGGCGGCATCGGCACACCTTGGGCGAAAAGACCTGCCTGACCGGGGCCGAGCGAACGGTGCTGCGCGGTCTCGCGTTCGGGCTGGACAACAGAACGGTCGCGCTCAGGGCGGGCATCAAGGAGCAGACGATGAAGAACACGCTCACGGAGGCCTACCGGAAGACGGGCGTTCACAGCCACGGGGAGGCCGTGCTCTACTACTGGGGACTTCGGGACGCCTTCGAGGAGACCTTCCCCAACGGCCCGCCGCTGTGAGGCACCGCTCCGCAGATGTCCCCCGCGCGGAGGGCAATCTGTGAGCCGTCACGAGCGGCCGGCCTCTCAGGAAGCCTGGGACGCGGTCGCACCGTTCGTGGCGTGGTTCGGCTGCTCGGCGCTCTCGCCCAGCGAGAACTCCCTCCAGGGCCCCCTCAGCCCCTCCTCCGTGACTCCGTAGTAGACGTGCAGCCTGCCCTCGTCGTCCCTCTGCGCAAGGTTGTAGCGCAGCTCCCCGCCGTGGCGGTACGTCTTCCACAGGCCGAGGTCTCCCTTCCAGGCGATGTCCTCGGGCTGCGGGGGGTTGCTCTCCTGCTCGTTGATCGCGTACCTCCACAGCCTGCGGGCGGAGAACCGGGTCACGTTCTGCACCACGCTGCCGTTGCGCAGGTCCTTGACGGTGTGGTAATTGATGCCGTTGCGCTCGACCGTCTCGACGATCTCCACGCCGGTGCCCGGCGGCTCGACTCCCGCGGGCTCGACCTTCGCGGCCCCCTCGGACTCCTCCTCCACCGGCACGGGCGAGCGGTTGTCCGCGAGCGTCTGGATGACGAGGTGCACGAGCTCGTCGCGCACGGCCAGCGCGGTCTCGCCCTCTCGGCGCACCCATACCTGGCTCGGGGTCTGCACGTACGGCGTGTCGGTCCCCTTGGGCACGGTCACCGCGACCACGCTCTTGTTCCCCGACGTGATCGTGTCTGCCTCGATCCCGATCTTCGGGGCGACCTTCGCGTCCAGCTCCCTGCGCAACCCCTCGATCACCTCGTCCGGCCTCTCGACGCCCCTGATGTTGCCCTTCGAGGCGCCGGCGCCGATGTAGATCACGCCGCCGTTCGTGTTCGCGAGCGCGACGACGTCCCTCACGATGTGGTCGTAGCCCTTGTTGCGCAGCGTCGGTCGCTCGTGGAAGCAGGTCGTCAGGCTCGGGCCGGACTCCTGCGCGTGCCTGACGGCATCGAACGGCCCCACCACCTTGCTGGGGCGGGTGCGGCTGAAGTCGTCGCTCGTCAGGAGCTCCTTGATCGCCTCGAAGCTGACCTCCGGCAGGAGCATCTCCGTGCAGCGGTCTCCGATGCCGAGCCCCTTGTCCTCCTCGGACTCCCGCTCGAGCCGGTGGGCGTCCGAGCCCTGGATGCAATGCATCCGTCGGGGGTACTCCGCCTTCGTGCCGCTGTAGAACTGGGCGGTCGAGCGCCGGCTGCGGCTTGCGAGATCGGTCACCTCGAGGGCGTGCAGGTGGGGGTCCTGGGTGTAGCTGATCTTCGTCTGTCCCCCGAAGTTGAAGTTCTGCATCGCGACACCGTGGGTGCTGTTAGCGTGCGCGGCGATGACCAGGGCGCCCGCCCGGTCGAGGATCGTGTACGCGGTCAGCACGTCCGTGGTCGCTCCGATCTCGCTGGTACCCTCGTCGAGCCGGTTCTCGGGCACGTTCAGCTCGAGCAGGATGTGCTCCAGCTTGCGGATCGAGGTCTGCGGCGGAAAGATCGCGAGGATGTGGAACCCGAGCGTTGCGGTGAACTCGAAGCCGGGGAGGACGAGCACGCGGTTCATGATCCGGTAGTACTCGTCCAGCTCCGCCTGCTCCTCCTCCGAGAGGCGGTGCTGCTCCTGCAGGAACTGCAGGGTCTCGAGCCTTCGCCTGAACGCCGATATGCCCGCCACCGTGTTGTGGTCCGTGATGGCGATGACGTCGAGCTCCTTCTCCTCCGCCTTGCGGAGGATGTCTATGAACCTGACGTCTTTCTGGGCGTAACAGAGCGAGGAAGCCGGGGTGTGGATGTGAAGGTCCACCTTTGCCCATCTCATGCTGGGCTTAGCTCTACTTCTCGCCAACTCAATAATCTCCAAATAACAGGTAATACGTGAGCCCGGCGGGCGCTGACCGGCACCTCACGATACCAATATATCAGATGAACGGGCTGCCTCGCGGCCGGGAGATACGAAATAGGCCAGCCCCATTCGAGGCTGGCCGCTCGTGGTCCGCTCTCGGGGGGAGCGCCTATCCCTTCATGCGCGCGGCGAGCTGGTCGACGCCGATGGCCGGCATCGTGAGGAACGAGACGGTCCCCCGTGCGCTCAGCGCCACGGATACCCGCGCTATCGTCTCGTTGTCGGGCGCCTCGACAACGTTCACGAAGTCGTAGGGGCCGAGCACCGCCCACTGGCTCACAACCTTCGCCCCCAGCTGCTCGACCTCCCGGTTGACCTCGCTGATGCGCTCCGGCCTCTCGTAGATCGTCTTGCGCCCCTCGTCCGTCAGGCTGCTGAGCATGATGTATGTCGCCACGTCGTTGCCCTCCTCATCGGTGCTGCTCCGGAGATTCGTGGCGGCGACGCTGCACGACCTGTGCCCCCACTACTCCTCCCGCGCCTGCGCCGGGACCTCGAACACGTGGGGCGGCCGGTCCACGAGTCGCACCTCGCGCCCCACGCGCTCCCTCTCGGGCACGAGCGCGAGCGAGAGCACCTCGTCCATGCTCCCGACCCAGTGGAGCTCCAGGTCGCGGCGGACGTTGCGCGGGATGAGCTCGGCGTCCGGCTGGTTCTCCGCCGGAGCGATCACGTGCCTGATTCCGGCCTGATGCGCCGCGAGCACCTTCTCCTTCAGCCCTCCGATCGCCAGCACCCTGCCTCGCAGGGTGATCTCTCCGGTCATCGCCACGTCCGCCCGCACGGCCCTGCCGGTGAGCGCGCTGATGAGGGCCGCGGCCATCGTGATCCCCGCGCTCGGGCCGTCCTTCGGCACCGCGCCCTCGGGCAGGTGGATGTGGCAGTCGGTGGTCTCCTGGAAGTTCGCGGGGATGCCGAGCTCCGCCGCGCGCGACCTGGCGTAGCTCAGTGCGGCCTTCGCCGACTCCTGCATCACCTCGCCCGTCCTGCCGGTGATGGTCAGCGCCCCCTTGCCCGGAAGCGTCGCGACCTCCACCGGCAGCAGCGTGCCTCCCAGCTCCGTCCACGCCATCCCCGTGGCGACCCCCACCTGGTCGGCGCGGGCGCGCTGGCCGCTCGGCCTGCGCGGCGGGCCCAGGTACTCCTCCAGCAGGTGGGGCGTGACCCGAATGCGCGTCGTGCGGCCGGAGACGAACCTGTGAGCCCCCTTGCGACACACAGCCCCGATCTGCCTCTCCAGGTTGCGGACGCCCGCCTCTCGCGTGTAGAAACGCACCACGTGGCGGAGCATCCGCTCGGAGAACTCGACCTGCCCACCTGAGAGGCCGTGGGAGCGCAGCTGTCGCGGCAGCAGGTACCGCCGCGCGATCTGCACCTTCTCGTCCTCGGTGTACCCGCCCACGTGCACGACCTCCATGCGGTCTATGAGCGGGCGGGGGACCGTGTCGAGCGAGTTCGCGGTCGCGATGAACAGCACGCTCGACAGGTCGAACGGCAGCTCGAGGTAGTGGTCCACGAACGCACGGTTCTGCTCCGGATCGAGCACCTCGAGCATCGCGGACGCGGGGTCGCCCCGGTAGTCGGAGCTCATCTTGTCTATCTCGTCGAGCAGCATCACGGGGTTGCTGCTCCCCGCGCTCCTCAGGCCGTGCAGCACCCTCCCCGGCAGGGCGCCAACGTAGGTGCGCCGATGGCCTCGCACCTCCGCCTCGTCGCGCACGCCGCCGAGCGAGATGCGCACGAACCTCCTGCCGAGCGAGCGCGCGATGCTCTGTCCCAGGCTCGTCTTGCCCACGCCCGGCGGCCCCACTAGGCACAGGATCGGACAGCGCGGCTGCGTGCCGCTGCGCTCTGTGAGCTCACGGACCGCGAGGAACTCGAGCAGCCGCTCCTTCACCTTCTCCAGCCCGTAGTGGTCCTCGTCGAGCATGCGCGCGGTGGCCACGATGTCGTAGGTGTCCCGGGTCTGGTAGGCCCAGGGGAGCGAGAGTATCCAGTCGAGGTAGGTCCGGATGACGCCGCCCTCGGGGGACGTGGAGGGCAGGCGCTCCAGCCGGTTGACCTCGCGCAGCGCCTTCTCGCGCGCCTCGGGGGGCAGGCCCGCCGCCTCGATCCTGTCGCGCAGCGCCTGTATCTCGCCGCCCACCTCCCCGCCCAGCTCGTCGTAGATGACCTTGAGCTGCTCGCGGAGGTAGTACTCCCGCTGACTCCTGTCTATCTGCTCCCGCACCCGCGCGCGGATGCGCGTCTCGAGCTCGGCGAGCTCGACCTCGCCCCCGAGCGCGACGGCGAGCCTCTCGAGCCGGTCCACGGGATGCAGCGTGTCCAGGAAGGACTGCCGCGCCCGCCAGTCGGCGATGAACTGGTCTCCCAGGTAGTCGGCAACCTCCCCCGGCGTGGCGCACCGCTCCAGCTGGAGCCGCACCTGCTCGACGGATTTGCCCTTCGCCTCGGCCTGCCGCAGGCACAGCTCGATCACCTGGGCGCGCAGCAGGGCCTCGACCGAGGAGAGCACGCGCGGCTCCTCGACGAGCGTCGCGGTCGCCGCGTAGCCGCGGTCGCACGGCTCGATGCGCTCGATCCGCACCCTGCCCACGCCCGCGACCGTCACCTGCATCGTGCCGTCGCCGTATCGCTCCCAGCTCAGCAGGCGCACCAGCGTCCCGGTCCGGTTCAGGCCCTCGGGCAGAGGGTCCTCGTCCTCCCCATCGTGCTGCGTGCTCACGACGAGAGAGTGGTCGGACTCGAC
This sequence comes from Chloroflexota bacterium, assembly GCA_902810765.1. GTDB lineage: Bacteria > Chloroflexota > Chloroflexia > Thermobaculales > Thermobaculaceae > CADDYR01. The sequence goes on along the minus strand of CADDYR010000193.1, from coordinate 862 downwards.
CGCCCTGTCGATCGCGCTCAGCGACCTCGCCCTTCCGATGTTCAGCTTCGCCTCCGCGCCCGGCAGGATGACCGTCTTGCGCAGCGGCAGGAGCGGGTACGTCGTGGAAGCCGTTGTTTCCATACCCGATACTTCCTCTCGGTGCTCTCGACAGCTTGCTCTCGGAGAGTGTACACGCGGCGGCGTAAACGCCCGGTAAAAGCGGCCGCCGCTCCCTAAACTCCCCGTAAAAACGGGCCGCCAGCGGCCCGCCCTAAGCATTAACGGCAGCCTCGGCTAAGCGTTAAGCACGATGAGAACGGGAGCGCGCGGGTGTAGACTCGGATGGTCGGTCCCGCGTGTCAGGAGACGTTATGTACCGCTGGCTCGCCGCCGTTATCGTCGCGGCGCTCGTGCTCCCCGCCTGTGGAGCTGCGCCCCGCTCCGCCTCCAGAACCCCCGCCGTGACGCAGCCGCGGCCGAGCAGCGGCCCGTCGCACGACGCCACTCCCGCCCCGAGGGCCACGAGGCGCGTCGCCGGCCCCGATCCCACCCCGCGGAGGGCGACCGTCACTCCGACCTCCGCGACCATCCCGACCGACACACCCGGAGCTACCAGCACGCCCGAGGCTGCGCGAACGCCGACACCTGCTACCACCCCCAACCGAGCCGCCCGCCACCGGCCGCACCATCCCGATTTCATGTACGTGAGCACGCAGGGCGACGCGGGGCTGAACCTGAGGCAGAGACCGGGCACGGGCTCGCGCGTCCTGCTCACCATCCCGTACGGCGCCAGAGTGAGGGTGGTCTCCGGCCCCGTGCGCTCGGGAGGGCAGCCCTGGTACCAGGTCACCTACGACGGCGCCACCGGCTACTGCTACGC
>CADDYR010000192.1 GCA_902810765.1 Chloroflexota bacterium | reverse complement strand
GAGTCGTGCTGCCCGTGGATGGCGGCTGGCTCGCGCGGTGACCGGGATACGGAGCGGCAGGCCGGACGACCCATCCGGCCCGCCGTGTAAGGTCTCCTGTTGCCCATCGGGAGCGGGGGAGAGCCGCTACTTCTGCTCCTCCGTCGGCCGCACCTCCACCCTAGGTCGCTGGGGAGTGCGCTGCTGAGGGGTCTGCGCGCCGTCGTCGGACGTCGCCAGGCTCGCGCCGCCCGCGAGCGTGGAGATCGCGCCAGCGAGGTCCCCGAGCTCGGAGGGCACCATGAACAGCTTGTTCGCAGAGCCCTTAGCCATCTCGGGCAGCGTGCGCAGGTAGAGGTAGCGCAGCGAGTCGGCGCTCAGAGGGGTCGCGGAGAGCGTGTCGAACAGTCTCTGCGCCATCTCTATCTCCGCCTTCTGGACGTTCCTGTACGCCTCCGCCTGACCTTCGGCCTTCAGGACCGCCGACTGCTTCTCCCCCTCGGCGCGCAGGACCGCCGACTGCTTCTCCCCCTCGGCCTTCAGGATGGCCGACTGCTTCTCGCCCTCGGCGGTGAGGATCGCGGCGCGGCGGGTGCGCTCCGCCTGCATCTGCTTCTCCATCGCCTGCTGGACATCGTGCGGCGGGATGATCTCCTTGAGCTCGACCCTCTGCACGCGCACGCCCCAGTTCTCGGTCACGCCGTCCAGCACGGCGCGGAGCTCGGAGTTGATCTGATCGCGCGCGGTGAGCGTCTTGTCGAGCACCAGGTTGCCCACGATGTTCCGCAGGTTGGTCTGTGTGATCTGCTCCATCGCCTGCTTGAAGTTCGCGACCTCGTACTGAGCCTTCGCGGCGTCGATCACCCGGTAGTACACGACGGTGGAGATCTGCATCCCGACGTTGTCCGCGGTGATGACCGATTGGGGCGGGAAGTCCATCACCTGCTCCCGCATGTCGGTGAGGGGCAGCACCTTGTCCACGATCGGGATCACGGCCGTGATCCCGGGGCTCGCCGTTCTGTGGTACCTGCCCAGCCGCTGGACGATCGCGACCCGGCTCTGGGGGATGATCCTGATCGTGCGCGACGCCAGGAACAGCAGGATGACGGCGATGACGATGATGGCGATCACAGTGCTGGTAAGCATCTAGCTACTCTCCTTCAGCTCCCTGGGCTCGTCGTCCAGGGGATCGACAAGCGCGGTGACTCCGCGCGTGGCGACGACTTCTACGGGGGTTCCCTCGGGAAGCTCACGGTTCGAGTAGACCGCCTCGGCCGTCCAGTACTCGCCCGAGCCGATCTGAACCGTGCCGCTCATGCCCGGCCGGATCATCCTGGTCACCACGCCCTTCTTGCCCACGATGCCGTCGGTCGAGCGATACCCCGAGCTTCGGTGCAGCGCGAGCCGCTGCACGAGCGGCGGCCTCAGGATCAGCATCGTCGCGAAGGATATCGCGAGGAACACCACCGCCTCGAGCTCGATGGACGCGCCGGTGAAGACGGCCAGCAGGAAAGCCACGGCCGCCCCAACGGTGAAGAAGATCAGGAAGAACGAGGTGGTCAGGACCTCCCCGACCAGGGCGGCCGCGGCGATGATGAGCCACAGGATCACGTCGGACATGGCAGGACTCCCTTCTCGGACACGAGCCCCATCCTTAATGAGATTATATAGCAACCGGGCGGCTCGTGGGACTCTTCGTCGCAACCCGCGCAGCAGTCCGCCGATCCGGCGCGACGGCCGCCCGCTCCCGTACCCGACCCGCGCCGCAGTGCGCCGGGCCCGAAGCTCGGCGTGCGGCCGCGCGCAAGTCCCGTGGAGCACATTATCGCGCTCGGTCGAGACCTGGATTCCAGGGGCCTTTGTGGTACGATAGCTCTGGCGGGGCGGCGCGGAATACGCGGTGTGTTCGCCCTCAGCCCGCCGAAAAGAGGAGAGAGATGGCAACTGGCACTATCAAGCGGCTCAATCAGCGACACTTCGGTTTCATCTCGAGGGAGGATGGCGAAGATGTGTTCTTCCACGCCTCCGCCCTCGCCGACACCTCCTTCGAGAACCTCCGAGAGGGGCAGCGGGTGGAGTTCGACCTCGAGCGCGACCCGAGGGGGAAGGGCGACCGCGCTGCAAACGTGAGGGTGCTCGACTAGGCAGAGAGGCGGCTTCCCACCGGCCCCGGGACTGGTGTCCCGGGGCCGGTGCGCGTCGGGGCCGACCGCGGGCCGCTCCCCCGCCTACCCATAGATCGGCAGGCGCTCCTCGCGGATCTCGACCGGCAGCAGCCGGCGCACGCCCTGGAAGGACTCGATGTCGGACTCGCCCACGAGCGTGACGGCGACGCCGGACTTGCCCGCGCGTGCCGTGCGCCCGACCCGGTGCACATAGGTTTCGGCGTCCTCGGGAACATCGTAGTTGATCACGTGCGAGACGTCCGGGATGTCCAGCCCCCTGGCGGCCACGTTCGTCGCCACCAGCACCCGTATGCGCCCTCGCTTGAACGCCTCCAGCGCGCGCGTCCGCTGTCCCTGAGTCATGCCCCCGTGCAGCATGCCCACGCTGTAGCCGTCACGCTCCAGCTGACGATGCAGCTTGATCGTGCCGTACTGCGTGCGGCGGAACACCACCGCGAGCGGGTTCTGCTCTCTGTCCAGCAGACAGCGCAGACCGCGGGTCTTGTCGCGATCGGCGACGTGGTAGTACACCTGCTCCACGGTATCGACGGTGCGGACCTCGGGCTCGACGGCGAGCCACTGCGGCGAGCGCATGTGCTGGCTCGCGATGCCCCGGACGGCCGGTGGCATCGTCGCCGAGAAGAGGACGGTCTGCCTGCTTTCCGGAGTGCGCGAGAGTATGCGCCGCACGTCCGGCGCGAACCCCATGTCGAGCATGCGGTCGGCCTCGTCGAGCACCAGGTAGCTCACCGAGTCCAGCCGCAGCGATCCTCGCTGCAGGTGGTCGAGCACGCGCCCCGGAGTGCCCACGACGACCTGAGCGCCGCCCGCGAGCGCCCGGAGCTGCGGCTCCATGGGCATCCCGCCGCATATCGTCGCGACCCGCAGCGGCTTGAACCGAGCGAGGTCCGCTACATCGCTCGTCACCTGAGTGGCGAGCTCACGGGTGGGCACGAGCACGAGCGCCTGCACGACCCTGCGCTCCGGCGCGACCCGCTCGATGAGGGGGATGGCGAAAGCGCCGGTTTTGCCGCTGCCGGTCCGGTCCACGCCCACCGCGTCCTCTCCCTTGAGCAACGCGGGCAGCGTCAGCGACTGCACGGGCGTGGGAGTGCTCCATCCCAGGCTGTGGACCGCTTCGTACAGCTCCCTGGAGATGGGAAGATCCTGAAATGAGGCGACGGGAGCCTCGGAAAGTATCGTTTGTGTCAAGTGTGGTTCCTTTGATTGGGTTGATCGGGTGTTGAACATCGTCGCGATCTCGCGAGTCTGCACGAGGTCGCGTGAGGGGATCGGGGCGAAGCTGAGCTCCGAGGGCGGATGCCACGCCGGACCCGTCCATGCAGAGAAAGGGCAGAGCCTGGCGCTCTATCGCCCGGAGCTCTGCCCTTTTGTCTGTCGGTACCTGTAACTTCTTCGAGCCCTGTTACGCGCGCTCTAGTAGCGCCCGTAGCCGCGGTTGCCCGATCTCTCGGGACGCCTGGACCTGAAGCAGTCCGAGCAGTACACGGGGCGGTCGCCCCGCGGCTCGAACGGCACCTGGGTCTGCCTGCCGCACGCGGAGCACGTCACGTCGTACATTGCTCGGGAGCCACGATCGGAGTATCCCGTCGAGCCGCCTCTGGTCTGCTTGTAAGCGGCGCGGCAGGCCGGGCAGCGGGAGGGCTCGTTCGCCAGCCCCCTGCTTGCGTAGAACTCCTGCTCTCCCGAGGTGAACGTGAACTGGGTCCCACAGTCACGACACGTCAAAGTCTTGTCCGAATAAGTCAAGGTAGAACTCTCCTGTAGTTGTAGACTTGTGCCGCGGATCGTACATCTCTCCGGATAGCCTGCCTGACCCAGTATCGTGGACGCGCCAAACTTGGTGGGACCAGAGCTAGAACGTCAGTGGCTTGGGAACGAAGGATTATCAGCGCTCTCTCCGCGACTTGCTCGATTATATCACACCTCGCGGTCGCAATGTGCCCGGATACTGGACCGACTTTTCGCCCCCGAGCTCGGGCGCGGTCCGGAGAGAGCCTCCCGTCCGGCTAGTGCGGGCCGGGGGCCTCGGTGCCGCACGGGCCGCCGCCGGTGTTCTCGGCGATCTCCACCTCCTCGCCCCGGAAGGTGAGTATCGGGCGATACCACAGTGACATACGCTCGGACGACCTGCCTATGTAGTGGCAGATGAACGAGCGGCGGAACCGGTCCTTCGAGCGGTTCGGGCTCGATCCGTGCACGAGCTGGCCGTTGAAGAAGAGCACGTCCCCCGGCCGCATGTCCACCGGCACCGCCTCGAGCCCCTCCGGCACGGGCACGTAGTCTCGGGTGAACGACACGCTCAGGTCCGCCTCCTCAGGACAGAAGATGTCCATTGTGTGAGTGCCGGGCACCACCTCCAGCCCGCCGTTCTCGCGATCGGCGGGATCGAGCGCCACCCACGCGGCGATACACGTGCCGGGCTCGACTTTCAGGAAGAAGTTGTCCTGATGGAGCGCCTGCCCCCGGGCGCCCGCGGGCTTGAAGTACAGCATGCTCTGTGCCGCCAGGGGCTCCTCCCCGAACAGGTCCCCCAGGATCACCTCCAGCCTGGGATCGAGCAGGTACCTCAGCGCGACGGAGTCGAAGCGATGGGGATGCATTATCCTGGGGTAGACCTTCAAGGGATCCCCGTTCGCCTCCTCCCAGGTCGCCCGCTCGTACCTGCCCGGAATGGGGGATCCGGCGTGTATCTCCATGAAGTTATCTATTAGGAGCCGTACCTCGTCCGGGCGGAACAGCTCCGGGACGACCACGTATCCCCGCTCGTCGAACTCCCGAAGCTGGTCCTGCTTGAGCTGCCTCGGCTGCGTCTCGATCATGCCTCTCGACCTGCCTTCCGCTCGACTTGCCCTGCGCGGCTATCGCACCGGGCCATCCGAGACAATCGTACGCCGAAGCGCGAGCGGATGGTATGGGCTCGGGCGCTGAAAGATAGTACAATCCTGCTATGGCAGCCGACACACAATCGCCCCCTGCCGGGGTGCTGGTGACCGGCCACTTCCGCGAGGGGCCGGGGTACGCCGTGCGTCGCGCTCACGGCTCGGGGAACTGGCTCGTCACGTACACGGTGGCGGGGCACGGGCTGTACAGACAGGCGGGGCTCTCGCTCCTCACACACGCCGGCGACCTGGTGCTACTGCAGCCGGGCGCCGAGCACGACTACTCCGTGCCGGAGGGAGAGCTGTGGGAGTTCCTGTGGGCACATTTCCACCCGGAGATATCCTGGCTCTCGTGGCTGCACCTGCCGCCGGTCGGGACGGGCTTGTCCCGTGCGTCCCTCCGCTCGGGAACGAGCCGGGAGCGGGCGCTTCAGGCGTTCCTCAGGCTGCACGCCGACGCCTGCGCGTCGGGGGCGATGCGGCAGGAGCTGGCGATGAACGGGCTGGAGGAGCTGCTCCTGCTAGCGGTGAGCGAGTGCGACCCGTGGGGAAGGCACCAGCTCGATCCGAGGATCGCGCACGTGCTTGGCGTGATCTCGAACGACCTGAGGGCGGAGCACAGCGTCGAATCGCTCGCGCGGGAGGTGGCGCTGTCTCCCTCGCGCCTTTCCCACCTCTTCAAGGAGCAGGTGGGCGACTCGCTGGTCAACACGCTGCTAGTGCTGCGGCTGCGGCAGGCGGCCAGGCTGCTCGAGTTCACCGACCGCCCGGTCGGGGCGATCGCGGAGGACGTCGGCTTCAGCTCGAGCTTCTACTTCGCCCGACAGTTCCGGCGGCGCTACGGCGCTAGCCCCCGAGAGTACAGGCAGGGATCGCGGCGAGGCGCCGGCGACCGGCACCCGTGAGAAGCGGTGAGCTCGAAAGGACACGCGACATCTCCCGCCTGGTCGCGTCCTCTTGAACCCGAAGGCGCCGGTAGGACACAATAGCGGCGGACTCATACATCCGAGAGGTGACGCCGATGGACCACGAGGACGGCCCGCCCCGCAAGCCCGAGCCGCTCCGCCGGGTGCAGCGCGAGATGATCGAGGCGCTTGGCTGGGATAGCCCTCCAGAGGGGGAGAGCTGGCGCACGTGAGCCATCGGCACCTCAGGGGCCTCCCGGCACCGCGCCCTGGTCGCCGTGGTCATGGTTATCGGGGCGCGCCCGGCGACCGGGAGCCATCGCTGGTCGCGCGCTTGCTATCAGGTCGGCGGGGCGTCCGGAGGCGCGCGTGAGCCACGACCGCCGCGTGCTCGTCGCGGTGCACGACGTCGCGCCCGAGTGGGTGGAGGAGGTCCGGTGGCTGCTCGCCCGGCTGGACGAGCTCCGGGCGCGGCCGAGGTGCCTCTTCGTGATCCCGAACCACCGGGGTACGCAGGACGTACGGCAGCACCGGGGGCTGATCGAGACGCTCAGGTCCGAGGTCGGGGCCGGGAGCGAGGTGGTGCTGCACGGTTACACCCATCGGACGGGGGGGCCGCCGGTCGGGAGCGCAGCCACGCGCGCGCGGGCGCTGGCTTTCGCGAGGGATGCCGCGGAGTTCGCGACCATCGGAGTCGAGGAGCAGAGGCAGAGGCTGAGCCGGGGGGTACGCGCGCTGCAGGAGCTTGGACTAGACATAAGCACATTCTGTCCTCCCGGCTGGCTGCACACCCCGGAGCTTCCCGGCCTGCTGCGCGAGGCCCGGATCAGAGGACTCGTCGAGATGCTGTGGCTCATGGACGCTGAGCGCGAGGAGAGGCTGATGGTGCCCTGGACGGGGTACGTGGGGGCAGGGGGCGTGAACGAGGGTCTCGCCGCGCTCGGCTCGGCCCTGCTCTCTCCACTCAGGGCGAGGTCGCGCGCGGTCACCGTATTCCTGCACCCCCAGCGCGCGCGGTCCTCGGCCGCGTGCGCGAGGGCCCTGAGGATCTTGGAGAGAATGCTGCGCGACAGGAGGCCGGTGACATATCGTGAGCTGCTCGGATAGCGCCCCGGACGTCTCGTTCGTCGTGCCCGCGAGGAATGAGGCCGGCTGCGTGCGCGAGGCTATCGTCTCGGTCGCGGCGCAGCAGTGGCCGTTCGAGCGCCTGGAGGTGGTGGCGGTCGACAACGGCTCGAGCGACTCCACAGCCGAGGTGCTCCGGACGTGCGAGCGCGAGTTCTCCGGCCTCGCGGTGAGGGTCGTGAGCGAGCCCGCGCCGGGCAGGGGGCGCGCGAAGAACGCGGGCGCGAGGGCCGCGCGGGGTGCGCTCCTGCTGTTCCTCGACGCCGACTCCATCGCCGCGCCAGACCTCGCACAGGAGGTCATGAGGGCCTGGAGGCGGGGGTACTGCGCGGGGAGTGTGCGGATAGTGCCCGACTCGAAGCACCTGCTGGACCGCTTCTTCTTCGGTCTGATGGAGTTCGGGAAGGTCCGGTTCCGGATCCGCGCGCAGATGGGGTACTGCGAGCGTGGGCTGTTCCTCGAGCTCGGCGGGTTCAACGAGGATCTGCAGCTCGCGGAGGATCGGGACCTGTTCGAGCGGGTCGAGCGACACGGAGTTGCCACTTGCCACGTAAGCACGAGCTGGATCGCGACGTCTCCCCGGAGGTTGCACAGGCTGCCGATGCACGCGGCGATGATCCCCACGTTCGGAAGGTGGCTCCTGGCCCACCTGGGGATCGGTCGCCGCTGGCCCTACTAGCCCGACCGCTCTGGTGGCTCGTGCGCCTCGGGAAGGTCGGAGGCGGGCGCGCCCGCGGCGTGCTCGCCGTGTGGCTCTGGTACGAGCGGCTGACGACCGGGCGGCACGCGGGCACGGCGGGACCGAGCGGCATACTG
>CADDYR010000191.1 GCA_902810765.1 Chloroflexota bacterium | reverse complement strand
CGGTTGCGCTCGCCCTCGCCTCCAGCGGCGGGGCTCGGGAGGCGGTACGCGTCGGGATCCACGCGGCCGCCGTCGCGGTGAGCAAGCAGGGCACGGCCATCGTGACCGCGCCCGAGCTGCTGCGCCATGTGGAGGTCTCGGGCGGGCTGGCGACAGTGGGCGAGCTCGTGCGCCGCCTGGCCCCACGACGGTCCGATGGGACGAGGCTGGTCCTGGCGATCGGCGCCTTCGACCGCATGGGCCCGGAGCACGTGTCGCTCCTGGAGCGGGCGCGCGAGATGGGCGACCTGCTCGTCGTGGCCGTCTGGAGCGACGAAGCCGACCGGGGGGCGACAGCGGCAGTGGAGCGGGATCGGCTCGCGGTCGTCCGGGCGCTCCGGGTAGTGGACGAGGCCGCGCTCGTGGACGAGGCCGCGGCCGAGGAGCTTATCCGGGCGCTCGCGCCGGACGCGCTCGTGGCGAGCGCCGAGGAGGGTGGGGCGCGGCCGCACGAGGCGCAGGTGCTGAGCGAGGTGGGCGGCGAGCTCATCGTCCTGTCCCCGGACAGCCAGAGGTCAGGGCGGCCCGGCGTCGGAGCGCGGAGCGGCCTGGTGGAGGTGGGCGCGTGACACATCCCGACTGGCGCCGTGTGCGAAACCTGCTCGTCGTGCGGCTGGACAACCTCGGGGACGTGCTCCTCGCCACCCCCGCCATAAGGGCGGTCAGGAGGTCCCTGCCCCGGGCGCGCATCACCCTGCTGACGAGCGAGGTGGGAGCGCAGGCGGCCCGGCTGAACCCGGACCTCTCCGGTGTGATGGTGTACGAGGCTCCGTGGGTAGACCCGTGGGCGAGCCTGCCGCACGACCCTGGGCGCGCGCTGGCCTTCATCCGCAGGCTCGCGGGAGAGCGCTTCGACGCGGCGATCATCCTCACCTCGTACCATCAGAGCGCGCTGCCCGCGGCCTACGCGTGCTACCTCGCGGGTATACCGCTCCGGCTCGCCGCCTCCGAGGACGGCTCCGGCTCCCTCCTCACCACCCGGCACAGACATCCCGCTCGTGCGATGCACGAGGTCGAGCGGGGGCTCGACCTCGTGGCGTCGGTCGGGCTGTGCCCGGAAGACCCGGAGCTCGACCTCGTGCTCGAGGTCCCCGAGCGCGCGAGGGCGCGGGCGCGGGCGGAGCTCGGGGCTAGGGGGTGGTCCGGAGAGAGGCTCGTCGTGGTGCATCCCGGCAGCTCGATGCCCGCCAGGATGTACCCGGCAGAGATGTACGCCGAGGTCGCCGACGAGGCCACGAGCCGGCTCGGTGCGACGGTCGTCGTGACCGGATCGCGGCAGGAGCGCGATCTGGTGTCGAGCGTCCGCTCCCGAATGAGTGGTCATGCCATCTCCCTGGCCGGAGATCTGACCTTCGAGGAGTTCTCCGCTCTCGTCGAGATGGCGGACGCGGTCGTGACGAACAACACGGGACCGATGCACCTGGCCGCAGCGGTCGGGACGCCGGTCGTCGCGCTCTTCGCGCTCACGAACCCTCCGGAGCAGTGGGGGCCGTGGCGCGTGCCGCACCGGGTGCTGTACCACGACGTACCCTGTCGCCTGTGCTACAAGCGTGTGTGCCCGATGGGCCAGGCGTGTCTGAGGGGGGTGCCTCCCTCGGCCGTCATGGACGCCGTCGCGGAGCTCGCAGAGCGCAGGGCGGCCAGGGGCGAGGCACTGGCGGCCCCGGAGGCGGTGGCGAGATGAACCGGTGGCTCGAGGCGCGCAACATCCTCGCGGTCAGGATGGACAACATGGGCGACGTCGTGATGCTCGGTCCCGCACTCCGGGCGATCAGGGAGACCTCGACCGAGTCGAGACTGACCCTGCTCGCGAGCCCGGCGGGGGCGCAGGCGGCCCCGCTGCTTCCGTGGGTGGATGATGTGATCCCCTGGGCCGCCCTCTGGCAGGAGATCGGCGACAGCGCGCCTCCCCCCTCACAGGAGCAGGAGCTGATCGGTTGCCTCGCGAGCGGGCGCTTCGACGCCGCGATCGTGTTCACGTCCTTCAGCCAGACGCCGCACGTGCCAGCCTACGTCTGCTACCTGGCCGGGATACCCCTGCGCGCAGGGGAATCGAAGGAGTTCGGGGGGCTAGCGCTCACCGACTGGGCGCGCGGCGCCCCGGACGAGACGCACCAGGTGGAGAGGAACCTGAGGCTCGTCGAGTTCCTGGGGTTTCGTGCGCGTGACCGATACCTCGCGGTGGCGGTCGGCGAGGCAGCCAGGGAGGGCCTGCCGGGCCTGCTGCGTTCGGCCGGCCTGGACCCTGCTCGGCCGTACGTGCTGCTACACCCCGGCGCGAGCGCCCGCGCTCGCAGGTTCCCGCCCGAGCAGTTCGGGGAGGTGGCGCGCGAGCTCGTGCGCCTGGGCTGGCAGGTGCTGGTCACGGGCGTGGAGCGGGAGGCGCCCCTGGTGCAGCGGGTTGCCGCGACCGCCTGCGGCTCGCTCGTGGGGCGGACCACGCTCGAGGAGTACGCGGCGCTCGTCGAGCGCGCCAGCCTGGTGATCTGCAACAACACCCTCCCGATGCACCTGTCCGACGCCGTGCGCACCCCGGCGGTCGTGCTGTTCGCCGGGACGGAGCTCGAGGAGCAGTGGAGACCCCGCGCGACTAGGGCCGTCCTCCTGAGGCGCGAGACCCCCTGCAGCCCGTGCTACCTGTTCGAGTGCCCGCTCGGCCATCAGTGCCTCGATATCGGCCCGGACGAGGTCGCGGGCGCGGCGATGCGCCTGCTCGCGGCCGACGGAGGGGCGCCTTCGGGCGAGGTGCTCCGGGAGAGCGACGCTGCCCGCGTCTGAGAGGAGGTGCTCGATGAGCGCGAGCGAGACGGCTGTGAAAGTGCATCTCGACGGAGAGGTCCGCAGGATCGTCGTGGAGCGGCCGCTGTTCCTTGGGGACCTGCTCATGACCGTGCCCGCGTTCAGGGCGCTCAGGAGACGCTTTCCAGGAGCCGAGATCAGCCTGATCGGGCTGCCCTGGGCCAGCGAGTTCGTGCGACACGTGCCGAACCTGCTCGACAGGTTCCTCGAGTTTCCGGGCTGGCGGGGCATACCCGAGGTGACGTACGTGCGGGCGAGGACCGAGAGGTTCCTGGAGGAGCAGCGAGCCTACGGGTACGACCTGGCGGTGCAGATGCACGGCAACGGGAGCTACATCAACGGGTTCATCGCCAGGCTCGGCGCGAGGGTCACGCTCGGATTCGCCCTCCGCGGCGACGGGCGCCTCACGATCTCGGCACCACAGGTCCTGCGCGGGCGCGAGCTGAACGAGGTGCACAACTGGCTCAGGCTCGTGGGCATGATAGGGGCACGCACCGAGGACACCAGTCTCGAGTTCCACACGCTTGCCGAGGACGAGCGAGCCGCCGACGGGCTCCTGGCGGAGGTGCCGGAGGGCCGCGGGCCGCTCGTGGGGATCCATCCCGGCGCGAAGGAGGAGATCAGGCGGTGGCCCCCCGAGCGGTTCGCCCGGCTCGCCGATCGCCTCGCGTCCGAGCTCGGCGCTCGCGTGGTCCTGACGGGCAGCGAGGAGGAGCGCGACATAACTGAGGGGGTCGCGGGGAGCGCGCGCGCGCCGGTCACGGACCTCACGGGCCGCACGGACCTGGGCACGCTCGCGGCGATGATCTCGCGGCTCGACCTGCTCGTCACGAACGACTCCGGCCCGTCCCACCTGGCCGCCGCGACGAGAACCCCGAGCGTGGTGCTGTTTGGCCCGACGAGGCCGTGGCAGTTCGCCCCGCTCGACCGGCAGCTCCACAGGGTCGTGGATGCGACGGACTTTGTCGCTCCCGGCGTGCCCGGCGAGCTCGCGCTCTCGCGCCTGCCCGTCGAGCCCGTCGTGGGCGCCTGCCTGGAGATGATCCGGACGCGCGCGACCCGCGGTGTTGCCGCGAGCCCCGAGATCGTGGGGGGAGGGATAAGCGCGTGAGAGGGCTACCTGAGGGGAGCGGCACGCCGCTGCGCGTGGCGCTCATCAGCGAGCACGCGAGCCCCGTCGCGCTCGTCGGCGGAGAGGACGCGGGGGGCCAGAACGTGTACGTGAACGAGCTGAGCCGGCACCTCGGCAGGCTAGGGCACGAGGTGGACGTGTTCACGCGGAGGGATGATCCCGAGACGCCCGAGGTGATCGAGTGGGCCGAGAACGTCCGCGTGGTGAACCTCCGCGCCGGTCCGAGGCGCCGGATCGGCAAGGACGCCATGTGGGAGCACATGCCCGAGTTCCGGGACGAGCTGCTGCGCCACGTGCTTCGGACCGGCGCGCGCTACGACGTGATCCACGGCAACTTCTGGATGTCCGGATGGGTGGGCGTCGAGGTGGGGCGCGAGCTGAGGGCACCACTCGTCCAGACGTTCCACGCCCTCGGCGCGACGAAGCGCAGGTGGCAGGGCGCAGACGACACCAGCCCGGCGCAGCGGCTAGCCGTGGAAACCCACGTCGCCAGGCACGCCGACCGCGTGATCGCCCACTGCCCCGAAGAGCACAGGGAGCTCGTGGAAGAGTACGGGGTGGACGCACGGAGGATCGCGCTGGCGCCCCCCGGGGTGGACCTGGAGCGCTTCATGCCCGTGGATCGGCGCGAGGCGAGGCGACTCGTGGGGCTGGACGAGCGCGACAATGTGATCGTGTACGTCGGCAGGATCGTGCCACGTAAGGACGTGCGCAACGTCGTGCGCGCCCTCGCGGCGCTGCTCCGCTCCTCGGACCTGAGTCCCAGGCTCCTCGTGGTGGGGGGCGAGGACGAGCGGCCCGACGCCCGGAGCACTCCCGAGATCGGCGAGCTGCGGCGGCTGGCATCGGAGCTCGGAGTTGGAGAGCGCGTGGTCCTCACGGGGAAGCGACAGCCCGACGTGCTGCGCTACTACTACGGCGCGGCGGACGTGGTCGTGACCACTCCCTGGTACGAGCCGTTCGGGCTGACTCCGCTCGAGGCGATGGCCTGCGGCAGGCCGATCGTGGCCGCCGCCGTAGGCGGCATCCCCTACACCGTCGAGGACGGTGCGACCGGCCTGCTGGTGCCGCCGCAAGACCCCGCCGCGCTCGCGGCCGCGATCGGGAGCCTGCTCGTCCGGCCGCGATTGCGTGCTGCGATGGGGGCCGCGGGAAGGAGGAGGGTGGAGGAGCGCTTCTCCTGGGATCGCTGCGCACGACGGATAGCGGCCGTCTACCGCTCGTCGCTGCAACCCGCGGCTTCGGGGGCCCCGAGCCCGTGAGCCGGAGCTCGCTCCACCCCGATGGGCCGCGCCGCCTTCTCCGGAGCGAGGCTCGCGTCGCATCTCGTGGCATGACCTGTGCGATTATCGCGATCAGGCTAGCGCACCGTAGCGTCTGCGACGCGATCGTGCTGTCGGCACCTCGCGATCGGGCACGACTTCCGATCCGCCGGGTTCACGCAGCAGGTCGCGGGCAGGCACGTCGAGGATCGTTATATGATCGCAGCAGACCGCAGCGAGGCGACAGCCGCCACGATAGCCCGTCGGGCCGCGGACCTGCTGGGCGCTCAGGTGAGCGTGGTGGATCAGCGGGGGAGGGTGATCAGCACCAGCAGGGGAGGCCCTCAGCCAATCCTGCACTCGTCCTGGATAGATCCCGGGAGCGTGTACCTGGAGGTCCCGCTGGACCTGGAGGGGATGCAGGGCAGCACCGTCGTCGTCACCAACCCCGCGGAGGGCGAGGCGGTCCCTCCCCGGCTGGCGCGCGCCCTCATTGAGCTGGTGGCGAACCAGACGACGGTCCTGCAGCGCCTGCCGAGTCACGACGAGCTGAAGAGCAAGTTCATCCAGGACCTGGTCAACGGCTCGGTGGAAGACGAGGAGCGGATCGAGCGCGAGGCGCAGGTGCTGGGCATAGACCTGAGCCGTCCGCGGTCGGTCATACTCGCCGACGTCTCGGGGTACATCCTGCGCGGGAACGACAGCGTGGCCGGCCCCGAGAGGGAGGCGAGGATCCGGCGCCGGGCGCAGCTGGTCATAGGCAGCATCGTCCGGTTCTTCATGCTGACGGATGACACGATATGCGCCTACATCGGCAACGGCGAGATCATCATCCTGAAGGCCTGTGGGAGCAGCGACCTGCGCCCCTGGATCTCGGTGGACGACAGCTGCGAGACCGAGGAGTCCTGGGCGAACCTGCGCGCCCTCAAGCGCGCGGCGGAGGCGCTGAGGGCAAGGCTCGAGACCGACACCAGGTCCGCGATCACCGTCGGCGTGGGCCGGCACTACCGGGGCCTGCAGGGGCTGGCGGTGTCCTACCGAGACGCCAGGGCGGCGCTCACGCTGGGTCGCCGGTTCGAGTGCGCCAACCGGGTGCACTCCCTCGACTCCCTCGGCGTCGCGACGTTCATCGGTGTGAACGACGACGACCTGCGACGCGACCTAGCGGGCCATCTGCTGCGGCCGATCGAGCCTCATCGCGAGCTGATCGAGACGCTCGAGTGCTTCTTCGACGAGGGCTGCTCTCCCTCGGCGGCCTCGCGCAGGCTGATGCTGCACCGCAACACCCTGGGATATCGCCTCCAGAAGGTGAGTGCTCTCACCGGTCTGGACCCCCGACGATTCGACGACGCCGTGCATCTCAGGCTGGCGCTCGCCATAAGGAGGCTCCACGAGGACTGGCCCTGGGATCGGGACAGCTCCGAGGAGGTGCCCGCGCGCGAGCGCGCGTGACCTCCCATACGCTCGGCACTGTGCCTCCGATGAGGGCGCCCGGGCCGCGAACTTCCGGCAACGCAGCACACATGGTAAGAAAGGATCTGCACGGATGAACGATCTGAGGGGACGCATCGCGCTCGTGACGGGAGCGGGCAGCGGGCTCGGAGAGGCCACGTCCTACGCCTTCGCCCGGGCGGGCGTCTCGCTCGCGTGTGTGGACATAAACCGGGAGGCGGCCGACCGCACAGTGCGAAGGGCCGAGGAGTGCGGGGTGAGGGCCATCGCGTACGAGTGCGACGTGAGCGACGCAAGCGAGGTGGCGCGCGTGGTTGCATCAGCGCTGGAGGACCTCGGCGGCCTGGACGTCCTCGTCAACTGCGCCGCGATAGATTTCACCTACCCCGTGGAGGAGCTCACGGTGGAGCAGTGGGACCGCGAGATAGCCGTGAACCTGCGCGGCCCGTTCCTGATGGCGAAGGCGGCGCTGCCCGCGCTGAAGCAGCGAGGCGGCCACATAGTGAACATCTCCTCCACTGCGGGAGTGCGCGCGTGGAGCGACGCCAGCGCATATCACGCCTCGAAATGGGGGCTCATCGGCTTCGGCCGCGGGCTCGGGGTCGAGTGCAGGCGCCACAACGTCCGCGTCACGACGGTCATCCCCGGAGGGATGCGCACGCACTTCTTCGACCGCTTCGTCGAGCAGGGTATCCCGCTGCCGGACGAAAGAGACCTGCAGGAGCCCACGAGCGTGGCCGAGATGATCGTGTGCGCGGTGAGCATGCCCGCCGACTCGGTCGTGCAGGAGCTGGTGATCACCTCCCCCTCTGAGCCCTCCTGGCCGTAGGCCCACGTGCCCAGGATCTGGAACGAGCCGCGCCGTGGGGCTAAACTGTACTGCGACATGGGCGGCTGTCATATCGCGTCTGCGATACGGACCGCCTCGTCGAGGCAGAGGCCCAGCGGGAAGGAGCCACAGGAGACTGTCACATGGAGGACTCGAGGATAGACCGAAGGAAGTTCCTGCGCCTGAGCGGGGCCGCGGCGGCAAGCACGCTGCTCGTGGCCTGCGGCGGCAGCGCGGGCACGGGGAAGTCGGGCAGGACGCCCGCGGCCGGAGGAAAGGCGACGCAGCCCGCGGGCGGCACGCAGAGCGCTGCCGTGCCCACGACCGGGGCGACGAGCGCAGGAGGCGCCGCCACGCCGTCGGCCCAGGCCACCGCGGGCTCTCCGCTGGGCGGGAGGCTGGT
>CADDYR010000190.1 GCA_902810765.1 Chloroflexota bacterium | reverse complement strand
CCGCCGCTGCGCCGAGCAGCTCCGCTCCGACTCTTACGACTCCAAGCATGGACCCCTCTCCTGTGCTGATCGCTCGCGGCACCTCAGCACCCGCCGTGCCAGCCGCGTTTACAAGCCGTTCCTACCGGACCGCCCGGACGCTACTCTGGGCGAAAATCGTCCGATGGAACACGGGAGGTGCCGATAGAGTGGCCCCACACCTCGAGTACACGATATGCTTCTGCCTGAGCGGGGACAGGGTGCTGATGCTGCGCCGACGCTCGGAGCCGTGGGCAGGCCTGTGGAACGGGCTCGGAGGGAAGATCGAGCCCGGCGAGAACCCGCTGGAGTCCGTGCGACGCGAGGTGCTCGAGGAGGCGGGACTGGACGTCCTGAGCGCGGCGCACCTGCGCCTCGGCGGACTGGTCACGTGGTCGAGCCTGGGGGAGCCGGAGTTCGAAGAGGGCGGCATGTACGCCTTCATCGCCGAGCTCGGTCCGGACGGAGTGCCCTGGCACGGCGATCGCGAGGGGCCGGAGGGGATGATGAGGTGGCAGCCGCTGCGGTGGGTGTGCGATCTATCAAACGCGGAGGTAGTGGGCAGCGTCTCGCGGATCCTTCCCCGAATGCTCGCGACCCGGATCCCGGCCGAGTACCGCTGCACCTACGTCGGAAGACGGCTGATAGGGGTGAGCGTCAGGCGGTTCGGCTCCCCCCGCGCGCTCGCCACCGCGTAGCGGCTCTCCCGTGCTATGGGCAGGGCCGACCAGCGGCGCGGCATGATACTGTGCTCATCGAGCGCCGCCACCTCGGGGAGCAAGTCGCCAGTGCCCGCTACACCGCCCGGGCTCTGGAGCCATCCGCTCACCTCGCTTCGGGTATCACGCATCGCGCCGAATGGGCGGTGTCGCTACTCGAGCGACAGAGGCGGCCCAAGCAGCTCCATGCCGTGTGCCCGCCACAGCTCCGGATCCTGGGGCGGCATCGCGTTGGCCTTCGTCACTTCCCGGAAGAATGCTTCCATCCTGCCGGCCGGCATGAACGCGATCAGTATCCTGCCCGGTGCGTCACCAACGTACGTCCACACGTGCGGTACCCTCCGCGGCGCCAAGAGCGAATCGCCGGGTCTCAGCCGGAGCCTTTCCTGTCCGACCTCGACGACGAACTCGCCTTCAAGCGCATAGAACCACTCGTCCTGATCGTAATGCAGGTGTCGCGCGGGACCTCCCTTCCCTCGGAAGGTGTTCTCGAGGATGAAGGTGCCGTTGCCGTCCTGCGGGCACACTTTGAAGGCAATGGTGCTGATGCCAAGACCCCGCCTTTCCCCGAATTGATCTTCTCCGGCCGCGACGCGCAGCACCGACGGCAAACCACCTGACGCCTGCACAGAGTAACTCACCATAGAACTCCTGCCTCTTCGAACTTCTCCGGATTGGAAGCGTCCGGCGACATCGCCCGTACGCCACAGAGTTACCCTCAGCATAAGCTGGCCAGGAAGCAGGCGCAACGCCAACCCTGCGATGCCGGGGCCAATCGCGGGGCGAAGACCTGGACCGGTGGATACAGACCGTCGAGAAGAGTGGCATCGTAGAGCTGTGGAGGTCCGTGGAGCCGATCGGGCGGGACGCGGGTCTGTCGCATTTGATATAAGATAGAGCCAGATTTGTCGCGCCAGCGGTACGAGGGCTCTCGCGGGCGTGGACGCGTCCCGAGGCCGACCCCTCGGGCGAGGCGGGCGGCCGGCGACGTCCGATGCTTCGAAACCCCTGGAAGTAAGCGTGCTTTCCGGATCTGTGCGCCCTGCTGCAGCCGCCTCTGCCTCCCCATGCGCACCTGAGGATGGAGATTCGACGTCATATATTTGACAGAGCCGTTGTCGTTGTCTATACTCGCAGCGTCCGGTTTTTACCAAACCTTAACTATTGCCGGACTGGACAAGGGCGACTCGGGATTGCATTCACGCCGAGCGCCCCCGCCGGGCTCACCACCACCTCTGGGCCCGAGCGGACCACGACAACACAACAACTTATAGGAGGGATGTCTGTTGAAGTCCGTACTCGCACACGCCGCGAGTATCGGCACGGTGCGGCGCGCCGGCGTGATCTTCGCCGTCGCTGCGCTCACCCTCGCCGGTCTCGCTGGCACCGCAACTGCTCAGCGCGGTGACGCCACCTTCTACCCCGGCAACCGCGTGCAGGTCCTCTACACCGGAGGCGCCGGGCTGAACGTCCGTACCGGCCCCGGCCTCGGCTACTCGATCATCAGGACGATGCCCGATTACACGACCGTCACGGTCCAGGGTGGCCCCGTCTGGAGCAACGGGTACGGCTGGTACAAGGTTACCGGCTTCGACTCGCGCGGCAGCAGCGGCTGGGCCGCCGGCTGGTGGCTGTTCGGTGTCGGCAGTGGTGGTGCCGGCGATCCCAAGCCCCAGCAGTCCAGCTCCTACTCGAGCCGGTCCACCCACACGCAGCAGGCTTCGAGCTCGAGCAGCAGTCAGCGCTCGTACTCGAGCAGCAGCTCCTCTTCGAGCAGCTCGTACAGCAGCGGCCGGAGCTTCACCGTGATGGTCACGGGGTACAACGGTGCCGAGTTCGGCTCGAACGGCATCATGGCTGACGGCAACCACGTGCACTGGGGGGCGGTCGCGGTCGACCCGAGCGTCATCCCCCTCGGCACGAGGCTCAAGATCTCCGGCTTCGGCGACACGATCTTCGTTGCCGAGGACACCGGCGGAGCTATCAACGGCAACCACATAGACGTGTGGATGCCATCCGTTTCGCAGGCTCGGGCCTTCGGCGTCCAGTACCGCACCGTCACAATCCTTCGCTAGAGGCGCCGAGCAAACGCAGAGGGGAGCCCTTACCGGCTCCCCTCTCGTGGTTTTAGGTCTTCTACTTGGGCTCTTCGGACAGGAAGAACGTCGTCCCGTCCTGATCCTTGAACCAGGTGCCCATCGCGCCCCAGGGCATCCGCTCCGGAGGGGCCGTGAACTCCACTCCCCGGGACCTGAGCTCCTCGTAGGTCGCCCGGGTGTCGTCCGCAATCAGGGATACACCCGAGTGCTCTGCGATCGCACCCTCCGGCGCGCCGACGTCCTGCGGCCGGAGCAGCGCCAGGCCCGTCTCCCTGCCGGGAGGCGCGACCACCACCCACCTGCCCCCTGGCCCATGGGGCTGTCGTCCCGCTTCTCGAAGCCCAGCTTGTTCACGTAGAAGTCTATCGCCCGGTCCTGATCCCTGACCAGGATCGTCGCCGAGTGCACGTGGCTTATCATCTCCTCCTCCTCCGCACGTCAGGATGTGTATGCACGGCGATCTTACACCCGATCCGGTGCCGGTTGCTTCTTCCCTCTTGCGCTTTTGGCGCCGCGACCCTCGACAGGAACTCGATCCGAGCGCACACGGGATCGCAACTCCGGCTCGACCCGTGCGGTGGATACATGTATCAGGGAGCACTGCTGTCGTACTGAACCGGGGGCCATAGCCCTTAAAATAGATTCTGAGGCCGCGGAGCGACGCGATGGATCGGGCTTCCGGGGCGACGCCCGCCGAAGGCGCGCTCGGGCGGTGGACTACTGGTATGGCGGCGGGATGTGGAGGGCAAGAGCGTGCCCGGATATCCTCATGGAGAGGGTTTGTTAACGCATGTAGTACCGTCAGTAGGGTGTGTGAATAAGTGGAAAGGATCCGAAATGCCAGCTGTGACGCTCGATTTGAGCTCTGATAACCGTGTGGATATCCACACCGACTTTTACACCATGTTTACGACCGGGGATATCCACGTTTACTTGTGCACACGCCGCCTCGGCTTTTCCCCGCGGATGTCCACAATTCCGCCCTGTTATCCACCGAGTTATCCACAACATGCCGGTCTTTTCCACATGCGGCTGCGGACCCGGCCTGCGATATAATGACTGCCTGATAGGGAAGGTAATAGAGTGAATCACGCGGATCGCAACGTCTCCAACCCCGAGCCCTTCGGGGATGTCGCGCTGTACATAGATTGGGAGAACATCAAGTACAGCCTGTGGAACCACGAGAGCAGGGTGCCGAACGCGCTGGCCCTGAAGGACGCCGCGGCCCGGTTCGGCAGGGTGGTCGCGGCCCGAGCCTACGCGAACTGGCAGGAGGCCCAGCACCAGAGCGACCCCAGCGACCTGTACTCCGCGGGCATAGAGCCCGTGTACGTGCCCACCCGCATCTACGCGGCGAACGACCCCATCAAGACCGCGGTCAGGCGCAAGAACAGCGTGGACGTGAAGCTCACCGTGGACGCGGTGGACTTCTGCCTCACGAACCCGAACATCCACACCTTCGTGCTCGTGACGGGCGACGGCGACTTCGTGCACCTCGTCAACGCGCTGCGCTCGCGCGGCAAGCAGGTCATCCTGATCGGCTGCTCGTGGAGCACGAGCTGGCAGCTCACCTCCACCGCGGACCAGTTCATCGCCTACGATGTGGACGTGGACCCGCTCGTGACGCTGGAGGCCCCGTCCCCGGGACAGTCCACGCCGGAGCTGGAGAAGGCGTTCGAGGCGCTCGACCAGGTGATGCACGACATCCGGCGCGAGGGCGAGCCGAACGTCTTCGCCCAGGTGAAGCTGATGCTCGTGTCGCGCCTGGGCCGCTTCGACGAGCGGCAGCTCGGCTTCGCGAGCTTCAAGGCGTTCATGCGGGAGGCCGAGACTCGGGGCATCGTCAAGACCTACACCGTCGGGCTGATAGACCGCGCCTACCTGCCCGACGAGCACGTGCCGGAGGGCATAGCGGCCTCCGAGGAGGGGCTGGAGCTGCGATCCGCGAACGGACACCAGCCCCCCGCAGAGCACGTGGATCCACAGGAGGACCGGGTGCTGATGGGCCGCCTCCTCGTGTTCCTCGACGACCTCGAGCGCAACAGCCCTTTCATGAGCTTCAACTTCATGGCCGAGCGCGCGATCGAGAGCGGAGTGCTGCCCCCCTCCCTCTCCTACTACCAGGTCAGCTCGATGCTCAACGTCGCGATCGAGGAGGAGATGCTTCGGCGCGAGACCAAAGAGGTGTTCACCAGGGCGACGAACGAGTACCGCGACGTCAACATCTTCAAGCTGAACCGCTCGCACCCGTTCGTCGCCGAGCTCATACAGAAGGGCGAGATCCCGGCGACCTAGAGAGGACCCATACCCGATGTCACCCGAGCTCAAGCGCACGATGGAGACCTACTACGACCAGCGTGCCCCCGAGTACGACGACTGGTACGAGCGCCGGGGCAGGTACCGCGACCCGCGCACCGACGCGCTCTGGGCGGAGGAGCTCGCCAAGCTGGACGAGTGGGCCGACGAGTGGGGCTCGGGCAGGGTGCTCGAGATAGCGTGCGGCACCGGGCGCTGGACCGCTCACCTCGCCGCCAGGCCGGAGGTCACCGAGGTGGTCGCGGTGGACGCCTCCGAGGCGATGCTCGAGGAGTGCCGGAGGAAGGTGAGGGCGGGGGCGGAGAAGGTGCGCTGGGTGCTCGCCGACGCCTACGACCTGCCGTTCGGGCCCGGCGAGTTCGACGCGCTGTTCACCGGCTTCTTCCTCAGCCACGTGCCGCCGGAGCGGGCCGGCAGACTGCTCGAGAGCTACACCTCCCTGCTGAGGCCGGGCGGGGAGGCGGGGCTGTACGACTCGCTGCTCCCGGACGGCGCGGAGCCCGTGCAGGTGCAGAGGCGCGCCCTCAGGGACGGCTCGGAGTACGACGTGCTGAAGGTGTACTACACGGCCGACACGCTGCGCGAGCTCCTCTCCCGCCTCGATCCTGGGGCCAGGACCTGGGACACCGGCAGGTTCTTCGTGGCGGGGCGCTGGCGCCGTCCGCGGTAGCTCAGTTCTGCGGAGCCCTCTGCCTGTTCAGTGCCATCTCGATCGTCTGCAGCAGCACGTCGAGGTCGAACGGCTTGGGCAGCACCTCCACGTCGAACTGACGGAGCCAGTCCTCCCTGTCGTTCAGTATGTGGTCCGCCGCCGAGCACACGATCACGGGGATCGGGCGGGTCTGGGGGTCGAGCGTGAGCAGCTCCAGCATCCTCATCCCCGCGTCCAGGCTGCCGAACAGGATGTCGAGTATGACGAGGTCGGGGTGCGCGTCCTTGACGAACTGGTACGCCTCGTCTCCGTGCCGACAGGTCGAGACTCTGTAGCCCTCCTCCGACTCGAGCAGCTCGTTCATGAGCCCCAGGAAGACCGGGTCGTCGTTGATGACGGCGATGTGGGCCTTGTAATGGTTCATACTCCCTCGCTTCGCAGGTTCGTCCCGCTCCGCCCGCGCGGGTCGGACGAACCTCGTGAGGCGACCCGGCGCGCGACTCCGATACATAGCATAACATCCCTGGCCGAGCCTCGGGGCACACCTGCCCGACGGCACGGGAATTGCTCCATGAGCCGAGACCCCGCGTGGGGCGCTGAGCAATGGCTCAAGGAGGTACGAGCAGAATGGTACCTGATGAGGATCGCGAGAGGGTATACCGCGCTCCGGACGACGCGACCGGTACGAGGTCGGGAGAGACCTACACCGGGCGTGCGGACGAGGCCGAGTTCAAGGACCCGCTGAGCCCCCAGGCGGACATCGGGGCGGAGGGCGAGGCGGCCGCGACGTCCCGGGTGATCCCCGATATGAGCTCGGTCCAGAAGGGCTGGGAGGTGTACGACAGCTCCGGAGACAAGATCGGCGAGGTGCACGAGGTCGGCACGAACTACCTGATGACCCAGAAGGGCTTCATCTTCCACAAGGACGTGTACATCCCGGCCTCAGCCGTCGGCAGGATCGAGGACGGCAGGGTGGACCTCACGATGACGAAGGACGAGATCAACAACCTCGACTGGGCGGGCCCGCCGCCGGAGCAGGAGGAGGCCCTGAGCGCGGCCGAGAGCGCTGCCTCCGGAGAGGAGGCCGTCAGCCCACGACCTCAGGAGACAGGCACCGAGGACGTGGCGGGCGAGTACGCGGGCGGCGCCGGCACGGCGAACCCACAGGGGCTCACGACCACCCCCGGCGAGCCCGAGCCCGGCACGATCCGGTCGGAGGAGCCGGCCGTCCGCAGGGAGGGCTTCCCCGAGGCTCCGAAGGAGGGCAAGGAGGATCGCCAGCTCTGATCCCGGCGCAGGGCAGGCGACACCCCTGGCACAGGGCGGAAGCGCGGTCTCGCTGCGCTCCGCCCTTCGCTACGCCGGTGGTGCGGTACCCGATCCTGGCCGTCCGCACCTCTCTGTTGCTCCAGACGAGCGCGCCCCCCGAGAGTCCCGGCCCTACCACCGCGAACATCGGCACCACTCCCCACAGATCGGCGAGCCAGCCCCCGATCAGCGCGCTCAGAGGCCCGGAACCTGTACGTGCACGTACAGCTTGTGGTAGGATCGAGGCGTGCCACCGGGAGAGGTGTTTGGAGTGAGTGTGGACACCGGGCGCGCGCTGTCGGTGGGGGAGGTCGCGGAGGCGCTCGGCCTCACCCCTCGGACGATCAAGTACTACGAGGAGCTCGGCCTGCTGCGCCCCGAGCGCACCAGCGGCAATTATCGCAGCTACACCGAGCGGGACGTCGAGCGCCTGAGCCGGATCAAGCGCATGCGGGCGATAGGGCTGTCGCTCGCGACGATCCGCGAGGCGCTGAAGCACGAGAGCGAGCTCGACCGGAGAGGCGCCAGGGGGCTGAGTCCCGAGGCGCTGAGATCGGTGCTGGGCTCGCTGGAGGAGCAGCGCGAGGTGCTCGCGAGTCGCATCGAGCGCATGCGTCGCGACCTCGCGGAGGCCGAGGAGCTCGTGCGGGCGCTCGACTCGGACGTACGCTACATCCGTCGCAGGCTCCGGGGCGCGAGCGTCGAGGAGATACTCGCGGAGCTGGGCAGGGCGGAGTAGACGGCCCTGATGCAGGAGCGCGAGGCTCGCCACGGCGCTCGGGCGCTCGACTCAGGATGATGGCGCCTCCGCGCGGAGGGCGAACTCTGCGAAGGACTTGTCCCCACGCTCGCAGATTCTTCGGCCCGCGACCCCCGCGACCTCGGCATGACGGGGGG
>CADDYR010000189.1 GCA_902810765.1 Chloroflexota bacterium | reverse complement strand
AGCCGGGCGGGGGCTTCGTCGCGCTGCCTCCCTGCGCCACCGTGCCGGTCATCGAGGTCGGCCCTCCGGCGGCGTGCTGGCCGCCCTTGCCGAACACCTTCGACAGCACAGCGCCTCCGGGGGGCGTCGCGGCGAACACCGCGCCCGCGACGACGAGCACCAGAACGGCGATAATGACGTTGCGCAGGCGATGCGACCGCCCCCCGCGCTTGCCGTATCCGCCGTAGCTACCGTACATGCACCTCTCCCTGCTGATGTCCGGGACTCGAGCACGAGCCGCTGGCATGATAACAGATTGAACGCCGGGCAATCGGCGCGTGTTACGTGTGATATCATTTGCTTAACTCAACAGGAGGATACAACGTGCTCGTATCCGAACTCTCGCGGCGCATCCAGGAGAACGTGGCCCGGAGCCTCGTCGGCCTCGAGCGCGCGACCGAGCTGCTGCTGGTCGCGCTCCTCAGCGAGGGCCACGTGCTGATCGAGGACGTGCCGGGAGTCGGCAAGACCAGCCTCGCCCGCGCTCTCGCGGCCTCTCTCGACGTGAGCTTCCGCCGGATCCAGTTCACCCCCGACCTCCTCCCGTCCGACGTGACGGGCTCCTACTACTTCCAGCAGCGCACGTCGGAGTGGGTGTTCCGCGAGGGGCCGATCTTCGCGTCCGTGCTCCTCGCCGACGAGATCAACCGGGCTACCCCGCGCACCCAGTCGGCCCTCCTCGAGGCCATGCAGGAGGGCCAGGTGACGATCGAGGGCGAGACTCGCAGGCTCGAAAGGCCCTTCATCGTGCTGGCTACCCAGAACCCGGTCGAGCTGGAGGGCACCTTCCCCCTGCCGGAGGCGCAGCTCGACCGCTTCCTCCTCCAGCTGTCGCTCGGCTATCCGGACGAGGCGACCGAGGCCGTAATCCTCCGCAGGCACGGGCTGCCCGAGGAGCCAGCGCTCGAGCCGGTCGCCTCCCCCGAAGACGTCGCCGAGGCCGTGGCCGCGACGCGTCAGGTGGCGGTCGACGACAGCATCGTGGGGTACATCACCGCGCTCGCGAGGTCCACGCGCGGGCACCCGGCGCTCGAGCTCGGCGCAAGCCCCCGGGCGGCTATCGCGCTCTACAGGGCATCGCAGGCGCTCGCCGCCCTCCGCGACCGCGACTTCGTGCTGCCGGACGACGTGAAGGAGCTCGCGGTGCCCGTGCTCGCCCACCGCCTGCTGCTCGACCAGGAGGCACGGCTCCGCGGCCAGACCCCGGCCACGGTGCTCCGAGAGCTGCTCTCCCGCCTCGAAGTGCCCGTGGAGAGGTAGGCACAGCGGAATGAAGCCCGAGCTCTGGCTGATCGCGGGCGGCGTGCTCGTCCTGGCCGGGACAGTGCTGCACAGCTACCTGCTCGGGGCGCTCGGCCTGCTGATGCTCTGCGTGATCGGCATCGCCTGGCTCTGGGCGCGCTACTGCTTCGCGAGGGTGTCCTACCGCCGCAGCCTCTCGGCGGACCGGGTGTACGCCGGAGAACAGGTCGAGCTCGAGGTGAGCCTCACGAACGCCAAGCCGCTCGCTCTGCCGTGGGTCCGCGTGAGCGACAGGCTGGACATCCAGTTCAGGGTCCACGATCCGGACGCGGAGGAGCACTTCGGCCGCGAGTGGGAGATCAGGCGCCAGCTCTCGGTGAGCTGGTTCGAGCGCGTCCGCTGGCGCTACGTCGTGGACTGCCCGAGGCGCGGCTACCACCGGATCGGCCCGGCCGTGCTCAAGTCCGGCGACCCCTTCGGCTTCTTCGTGCGCGACCTCGAGCTATCGGAGACCCAGGGGGTGCTCGTCTACCCGCGACTGCTCTCGATGGAGGAGGTACCGCTGAGCCAGCGCTTCCCGTTCGAGGGCACGACGCGGTCCAGGACCGCGCTCCCCGACCCGATGAGCCCCGTTGGCGCACGCGAGTACCGGGAGGGCGACACCTGGCGCCAGGTCCACTGGCGGGCGAGCGCGAAGCTCGCCAGGCTGCACTCGAAGGTGTGGATGCCCACGACCGAGGCGAACGTGCTGCTGTTCCTCGACCTCAACAGCCGGCAGCACGTGTACGGAGGCATAGATGTCGACGCCATCGAGCACGCGATCAGCGCGGCCAGCACCCTCGCACACCGCATCCACTCGGCGCGGTGGGGCCTGGGGCTGTACGTCAACGGCATCCAGCCGGGGGCGAGGCACCGGGTCAGGATCGGCGTGGCGCGGGGCGACGACGCCTTCGCGGCGGTGATGGAGGTGCTCGCCCGAGTGCCCCCCTACCCCGTGATGAGGTTCGAGCAGCTGCTCAGGATGGAGCGCCACAGCATCCCGTGGGGGGTCACCGTGCTGGCCATCACGGCGGCGCCGAACCAGGAGATACGGGACCAGATCTCGCTGTACCGCCGGACCGGCATCCGCGCGGACCTCCTGGACACGTCCGAGCTGGCTGGCGAGCCCGCTCCCGTCCTGAACGGAGTCGTGGCGTGATCGGGTCCGGCAGCGCGAAGCCGAGGGCGTACTGGCAGGGCTTGTCCACCGTCGCCACGACGGTCGCGCTCGTCACGGCCGCGGAGATGGCGCTCCTCTACGTGTTCACCGCCGAGCTATCGCAGACCTTCCACCGCGCGCCGATGCCGTGGCCGGGCCTGTGGATCCTCGGCCTCATCGCCTTCTTCCTGCCACGCCTGCTCCACGGGATCCCCGGCCGGCTGTACGCTGTCCTCCTCGGCGCGGGCATACTCGTCGTCTCGATCCTCGCGATCCACGCGGTCGCCTACGCCGACTGGCCGGTGCTCTCGCTCGGCTGGCTCGTGGACCTGCCGAAGGCGATCGGGGGACACGGGCAGCTCGCGACGCGCAGCGTGCCGCTGCTCACCGCGACGCTGTTCGTCGTCTGGTGGAGGCAGATGGCGCGGGAGACGCCGGGCTCGGAGCTCGCCGAGTGGCTGTTCAAGGCCAGTCCCATCCCGCTGTCGCTGCTCGCGCTCCTCGGCGTGCTGCTGTGGGGGGAGCAGCCGGACGAGATCGGGCAGCTCGTGCTGTACTTCGCGGTCTACCTGATCTTCGCGCTGCTCGCGCTCGCGTTCACCCGCTGGGCGGAGACGCCGAGCAGGGGCACGGGCCGAGGCACGGCGCTCGCGACCTGGATCTCGTACTCCACGGCGCCGCTCCTGATGGCGCTCGCCGCGGGCGCGGGCCTCGGCGCCCTCGCCTTCGGACGGCTCGCGCAGCTGCTCCAGCTCCTGGGCGGCATCTTCTCGGCCGTCGTCACCGCGATCGTGTACGCGCTCGGCGCGATCGTGTTCGCGATCCTCTGGGTGATCTTCACGATCGCCAAATTCGTCGGCGGCCTGTTCGGCATGCACGCGGGGAAGTTCCGCCCGCCGAAGCCTCCACCCTCGCCCGTCCACACCCAACACCAGGTGGTTCAGCCGTGGCACCTCCCGCCGTGGCTGATCTGGGCGCTCATAATCCTCGCCGGGCTGATCGTGCTGTACCTGCTCACGCGCTTCCGCCCGCGCCGCGACCACGTGGCGGGAGGCGCCGTCGTGCGCGAGAGCGTGTTCGACGTGCCAGACGTCGGCGCGGGCCTCGCGGCCCTCGTCGGAAGGCTCGGCCGGCGCATGAGGCGGGAGCAGGACCCGCTCAGGGCGATGCTGGCCGACCCGGTCTGGCGCTACACCGCCGAGGTGCGCCTGGCGTACAGGGACGTGCAGCGTCTCCTGCAGCGCAGGGGGGCCGGGCGTGCCCCGTTCGAGACGCCCTCGGAGTACGCATCCGAGCACCCGTCGGAGACTCTGCACGACCTGACGGCGATCTACGAGCACGCGCGCTACAGCACGCGGCCCGCGGACAGGTCCGAGGCAGAGCGCGCCCGCGCGCTCAGGGAGGCGGTGCGCTCGCAGCCGCCCGCGCAGAGCGCGGCTACAGATCGCGCTGGCTGAACGCCCAGCAGGACAGCGCCACCGCCGCCGCCACATACGCCAGCGCGTACACCACGTAGCCGTCCCCGGGCGGGACCGACGCGCCGAAGGGGGTGTTCGAGAGGGGAGCCACGCCTGGGTTCTGCACCAGGTACGACGCGAGCTTCCAGAGCGTGTCGCTCGGGATGAGCACGCCGACCACCGTTCCGACGTTCGTGAGCGTCGTGTTCGCGAGGAACTCCCCGACCTGCTTCACCATCCCGCCCATCAGCGCCACGCCGTACAGCATGAACACGACGATACCGTTCGTGACGCTCGAGAAGAAGGTGCTGCCCAACACCGTGAGCGACAGCAGCAGCACGCTGACGAGCACCACGAGCCCCGTCACCGGCCCCGTGTTGTCCAGCAGGTATCCGCCGATGAGCTGGCCGGTCAGGAACACGGAGGCGCACATCAGCGCGACGTAGACCGCGAGCATCGCCGCGTAGCCCAGCCACTTGCCGAACACGATCTCCCAGCGGCGGATCGGCTTCGGCACGATCGCGTGGAGGGTACCGGCGTCCACCTCCGAGGCGATGCTGCCCACCGCGGCGAAGATCGCGAGCACGCCGCCGAGGAAGTTCACGACGTACAGCCCGAGCTGCTCGAGCATCCCGGCGTACACCCCGAAGCCGAGCATCATCGGGCTCGACGAGTGCAGCCTGGCCTCGTAGTTGTCCCTCATCGCGTGGAATCCGAAGGCGTACAGCCCGACGAACGCGACGCTCAGCAGCAGCACGCCGAGCACCATCCTCTTGCGGATCGCCTCGCGGAAGGTGAAGCGAGCGATCACGAGCGATCTCACCGGTCGCCTCCCACCTGGACCACGTCCACGAACAGCTCCTCCAGCGACCTCTGGAGGGGAGTCAGCTCGAGCAGCCGCGCCCCGCCCCCGACGAGCATCCGGGCGAGCTCGGGCACCTCGTCCTCCGCGAGCGCGACCGAGAAGCTCACCGGCAGGCCGTCGCGCGACACGGGGCTCTCGAGCAGCCTGTAGCGGCGCCCCAGCTCGTCGAGCAGCCCGTCGGGCAGGTCCGACGCCCGCACCTCGACCGCGTGCTGCCGCCCGAGCAGCTCTCTGAGCGGTCCCATCGCCGCGACCCTGCCCTCCTTGATGATCGCCACCCGGTCGCAGACCGACTCGACCTCGCTCAGCAGGTGCGAGTTCAGGAAGACCGTAACCCCCCTAGACCTCAGCTCCCGGATCAGGTCGCGCACGTCCCTGCGGCCGATGGGGTCGAGCGCGCTCGTGGGCTCGTCGAGGAAGACGAGCACGGGGTCGTTCATCAGCGCCTGCGCGATGCCGATGCGCTGGAGCATGCCCTTGGAGAACGCCCGGAGACGTGTGCGGGCGCGCTCCTCCAGACCCACCAGCTCCAGCACCTCGGGGATGCGCTTCCGGCGCTCGGCGCGCGACATCCCGTACAGCTGTCCGTGGAAGTCGAGGAACTCGTCCGCCCGGAGCCACTCGTGGAAGCGGAACTGCTCGGGCAGGAAGCCGATCCTTCGGCGCGTCTCGAGGTCGCCGAGCGGGAGGCCGAGGATGCTCATCCGCCCGGAGGTGGGCCGGGTGAGCCCGTTCATCATCTTGATCGCGGTGGTCTTCCCGGCACCGTTCGGCCCGAGGAAGCCGAACACCTCCCCGCGCTCGACCTCGAGGGAGAGGCCCTCGACCGCGACCTTCGACCCGTACTCCTTGCGCAGGTCCTCGGTGTAGATCGCGAGCGAGCGGTGGCGCCCCTCGACCTGGGCGCCACCTGCCGCGTGCTCAGTCACACCCGCCACCCGACCGCTCATCCGGCTCGTCCCGCTATGGGTAGCGGACCGAGCGGGCCGACGCGAGCGCCTGGTCCGAGCTCAGGTGTCCACCCAGCGCGTACAGCTGCCCGTCCCGCTGCCAGAGGACGACGTTCAGCTCGCCCGTCCTGTCGGAGATCAGCAGGCCGTCCGAGCCGTTGATCGAGACGTGTCGGCTCGAGCCCCCGCGCGGGATCGGGACCACCAGCGTGTGCTTCCAGTCCCTGACCTCCTGGAGCTGCCGGACCAGGTCCTTCGGCAGGCCCGGGATCTGGAGGATGTCCTGTCGCACGTAGTCCATGTTCACGCCCTGCGGGATCGTGATCCATGGGCTCGCGCCCTGGGCGAACACGATCTCGTGCTGTCCGTCCCGGCCGTACACCGCGATCGCGCCCCTGGGCACGTTCAGCGTGAAGGTCTTGCCGTCCAGCTCCTGCGGCAGCCTCACGCCCTTCGCGCCCTCGCGATCGAGGGCGGACTGTATCCTGGCGAGGTCCACGGTGTAGCTTGCGCGCTCCGGCCGGGTCACGTACACCGCCCCGAGGCCCTCTCCGGCTATCCGGTTACCAGCGGTCGCCAGCTGCCTGCCCATCACGCTCCCGGCCTTCTGGATACTGCCGACCTTCTGGGGCCGGCTGTCGGGGTTCTGCGTGTGGAGCTCGCCGAGGACCGCGCGCGACAGAGCTCGCTCGCCCGTCGCGTTCGCGGGATGGAAGGGCAGCTCCGACACGTCCACGGTGATCGCCTCGAACCTCTCGACCTTGATGATGCCCAGCCACCCAAACGCGGCCGAGCGCATCGGCGAGATCGCCAGGGCCGCGATCATCGCCACGACGACCAGCCCCGCGGCCAGGTACGGCCGCAGGCTGCGCCTCCCGAACTCACTCATCCCGGACTCCCTTTCTGCTCTGTGCCACACCTTCTCGAGCGCCGCTTCGACGGGTGGGGTCGAGGTCGGCTCGAGCGCGGAGAGCGCCACCCGCGCCCGGTGCGTGCGGGCGCGAAGGGACTCCAGCCTCCGCCTGCAGCGCTCGCAGCCACGCAGGTGCGCCTCGGCGTCCGCGTCGCCGCCGTCCAGCAGCGCGCGGAGCCGTCCGTCGGTCGGACACCTCATACCGAACCTCCCATCGCGAGATACCGCTCCTCGAACTGCCTCTCGGCCCGCGCGAGGAGGGTGCCTATCGAGGATCTCTTCGTCCCGGTGACCTCCGCGAGCTCGCCGTAGTCGAGGCCCTCGTGCCGCAGCAGGAGCAGGCGAGCGTACAGGGGGCGCATCGTCGCGAGGGCCGCTCTGACCCTGCGCCGCTCGTCGGAGCTCTCGACTTCCGCCTCGGGCCCGGAGTCGGCGTCGTCCCTCCACAGCCCGATCAGCCGCTCGAAGAGGCTCCGCTGGCGTCCCCGAGACCTCAGCCGGTTCAGGCCCTCCCGGGTGGCTACCGTGTACAGCCACGCGCGGTAGTTCGAGCCGGGCTTCGGCGGGTGCAGGTGCAGCTTCAGGAAGACGTCCTGGGCCACGTCCTCGGCCTCGTCTCCCAGCATCCGGGAGAGATACCTGTAGATCTCTCCCCAGTGGGCCAGGAATATCGAGTCGAAGTCCTGCTCCAGACCGTCCGTGGATCGGATCTCCGCCCTGACCGTCAACTCGCCGCCCTCTACACTCTCCTGTCGAGAATATAACACCGCCCGGCGGGTGGGAGTGACACCTGCGGGCACGAAACAGGGGGACGAGGCGCGCGCCCCGTCCCCCCGCGCTCTCGGAGCAGACCCCGAGCGCTAGCTCACCGCGGCCGACGTGAACTGCGGGATGACCTGCTCGGCGAAGCGGTGCATCGGCTCGGAGTCGTACGCGACACCGGGCTGATACGTGATGAAGTAGTCTATCCCCACGTCCAGGTACGACTGCACGCGCTCGGCGATCTGGTCCGCAGTGCCGACGATCGTGCCCTTGCTGTACTCCTCGAGGCTCCGGCCCGCGCGCGCCCGCTCCGTCTCCTTCTCGGCGCTGGCCTCGCTCGATACGGTGTGGACCGTGAGGGAGGTGGACTTGACTATCTCGTCGTAGTCGCGTCCCTCGCGCTCGCAGTGCTGCCTGAGCACCTCCAGCTTGTGGCGGACGTTGTCGAGGTCCCCGCCGATGTTGCACGCGTCGCCGTACTGAGCGACGAGCCTGAGGGTCACCTTCTCCCCTCCTCCCCCTATCCAGAACATCGGGTGAGGCTTTCTCACACCCTTCGGCTCGTTGATCGGCTTGTCTATGGTATAG
>CADDYR010000188.1 GCA_902810765.1 Chloroflexota bacterium | reverse complement strand
AGCTGGAAGTAGCCCGCGCTGCCGATCATCGCCGCGTTGTCCGTGCAGTAGACCAGGCGCGGGAAGCGCACCTCCGGCCCCACCCTCTCGCGCATCAGCTCGCGCAGGCGCGTGTTCGCGGCGACCCCTCCGGCGACCACGACGTCGGCTGCCCGGGTCTCCCGGGCCGCGGCCGCGGTCTTCCTCGACAGGATATCCGCGATGGACTCCTGGATGCCGCGCGCGAAGGCGGGCACGTCGGGCTCGGGCGATTCCCTGTAGGCGTACAGCACGGCCGTCTTGAGCCCGCTGAAGCTGAAGTCGAAGGTCCCGGGCAGCTCCGCGCGCGGCAGCACGACCTCGCGTCCGTGCGCCTCCTCCGCCGCCCGCTGGATCGAGGGGCCGCCGGGATACGGCAGGCCCAGGATACGCGCGGTCTTGTCCAGCGCCTCGCCCGCGGCGTCGTCCAGCGTGCGGCCCAGCCGCTCGTATTCCCCGTGGTCCCCCATCAGGACCAGCTCCGTGTGCCCACCGGAGACGATGAGCGCGAGCAGGGGAAAGCGGGGCGGCGGGAGCTGCTGCTGATCGTCCTGCAGCCACGCCGCGTAGATGTGCGCCTCGATGTGGTTCACGCCGACGAGCGGCAGTCCCCGCGCCCAGGCCGCGGCCTTCGCGGTGTTCATCCCCACGAGCAGCGAGCCCACGAGCCCCGGGCCGCGCGTGGCGGCGACCGCGTCCACCCCCTCCCAGCCGAGTCCGGCGCGGGAGAGCGCCTCCTCGATCGCCGGCACGAGCGCGAGGATGTGCTGGCGGCTCGCGACCTCCGGCACCACGCCGCCGAAGCGCCTGTGGACCTCGATCTGAGACGCCACGACGTTCGAGAGCACCCTCACCCCGTCCTCGATCACCGCGACTCCCGTCTCGTCGCAGCTCGTCTCGATCGCCAGCACCCTCACACGCACACCCCCATCAGGTCTCCGTTCAGGGACTCGTACAGCCGCGCCTTGAGCCCGGCCAGCTTCTCCGCGAACTCGGGCGTGTCTATGCGGTCGGACCACATCACGACCGCGTCCTCGCCGTTGTCGCTGTAGTACCGCTTGCGGTAGCCCGCGTTCTTGAACGTGTACTTGCGGTACAGCGCCTGCGCGACCTGGTTCGACACCCTCGCCTCGAGGGTCACCCAGCTCGCGCCCGCCCCGATCGCGTGCTCCAGGAGCGTCTCGAGGAGGAGCTCCCCCAGCTTGCGGCCCCGGAGCTCGGGCAGCACGGCGATCGTCGTGATGTGCGCCTCGTCGGCCACCACCCACAGCCCGGCGTAGCCGACGACCGGGTTGGGGGTGGGCGAAGCGCCGTCCTTGCGAAACGGCAGGATGTTCGAGAGGAAGCCCGTCCTGGGATCGGGGTTGGTGAGCGGCCCCTCGCCCACGCGCCTGAGGACGACGTACAGGTTCTTGTCCGGATTGTTGACCTCGCGGCGATACGTGCTCTCGGGCCAGGGGGTCGAGAAGCAGCGCCGATCCACCGCCAGCACCTCCGGCACGTCCTCGATCCGCATTCGCTCTACCTTGAACGGCAACGCTCTGCCCTCACCTGGGATCCAGATACTCGGCCTGCAGAGAGTAGGAGTCCACGTCTCCCCTCAGCAGGCGGTTCCAGGCCAGCTCGGCGAGCACGGCCGGGTCGCGGCGCGACTCGGCCGGGGGCAGGACCACGACGCCCGGCGTTTCCGCCAGAGCCTCCCGCAGGTCCGAGCTCATCTCCCCACAATATAGCAGAGGTCCGGCCTCGCGGACCTCCGACGGCGCCAGGTTGCGCACCCACTCCTCGCGCAGCGAGCCGGACTCTACCGGGGTGTAGGCGCCCACCGCGACGCGCCTCCTGCCGAGCGAGGCGCAGGCCCGCACGGGCATACCGAGGTGCCTGTGCGGCCAGGCGGTGTAGCAGAGGGTGTGCACCCCCACGAGCGGCACGCCGAGAGCCACCGCAAGCCCCTTCGCCGTCGCCATCCCCACCCTCACGCTGCTGAAGGAGCCGGGGCCCGTCGCGACGGCTATCGCCTCGAGGTCGCCGCGCCCTATCTTCGCCGTCCCGAGCAGCCAGTCTAGCGCGGGCAGGAGCTCGACCGTCTGGCGCCTGCCGCACTCCCAGCAGGCCGACGTCACGGGTCCGGAAGGACCGTACACAGCCAGTCCCGCGAGAGAGGTGGAGGTGTCGATGGCGAGCAGCATCAGTCGCCGTCCACCTCGCGGAGGAAGCGGGACAACAGGCGCCGGGAGCACTCGCCTCGAGCCTCGAACCGCACCCGTCGGCGATCATCGTCCGTCGTCTCGAACGTCACGTCCAGCCTGTCCTCCGGCAGCAGCTCCGCCACCACGCTCGGCCACTCGATCAGCACGGGGCCGTCGTCGTCCAGCGCGTCCTCGATGCCGAGCCCCTCGGCCTCCTCGAGGCTGCCGATCCGGTACAGGTCCACGTGATAGATCGGCTCGCCGTCCCTCGAACGGTAGACGTTCAGCAGGGTGAAGGAGGGGCTCAGGACTGGCTGCCGCACCCCGAGCCCTCTGCCCACCCCCCGGACGAACGTCGTCTTGCCGCTGCCGAACTCGCCCCAGAGCGGCAGGACGTCGCCGGGCGAGAGCAGCGGAGCCAGACGAGCGCCCAGCCCGGCCGTCTGGTCGGCGCTGCACGTCTCGAACGTTGCCGAGGTCTCGTCCCTGCTTACCGACCGTGGTGTGTCGGGGTTCACCTCGTAATCATATGCGACCGTCCCCGGAGCTTCAAGTTTGACACCTCCGCCGGACGTGGATTATCCTCTTGCACCAGCAGCACGACTCTTGGAGGCGGTACATGGCGGACAAGCACCCCGAGGACCTGCAGCTCGAGGACGCGCTGAGGCGGCAGCGCGAGCTGCTCGACTTCTACAGGCAGGCGGGCAAGAAGGCGCCTGACCACTTCTGCAAGGACCTGTTCAAGAAGCTGTCCGACGACCTGAAGGACCAGGTGGGCAGGGTGGCCTCCGAGCTTGCCCGCCACCAGATGGAGCGCGACCTGGGACACCCCCTCGACCACGAGCACTAGCCGCTTCATATCAACATACTGTAGAGGGTATAATCTTAGGCACAACATCTTGACGTGGAGGAAGGGCTTGCGCTGCCCCAGCTGCAGCTCCGGGCGCACCAGGGTGGTGGACTCGCGGGAGACCGCGGACTCGGTGCGCCGCAGACGACGGTGCGAGGACTGCGACCACCGCTTCACGACCTACGAGCGCGTCGAGACCACGCGCCCGCTCGTGGTGAAGCGTGACGGCACCCGCGAGGAGTGGAACCGGCTGAAGCTCCTCGAGGGAGTGCGGCTGGCCTGCACGAAGCGCCCCATATCCTCGGCGCGCGTCGAGGAGCTTGTGGACGAGGTGGAGGCGCAGCTCGCGGGCACCGGCCGCCCGGAGGTGCCGAGCAGCGAGATCGGCCAGGCAGTGATGCGCCGCCTGCGCCTCCTCGACGAGGTCGCCTACATCCGCTTCGCTTCCGTGTACCTCCGCTTCCGTGACGTGGACGGGTTCATCGAGGAGGTCGAGAGGATACGCACGCCCGTCCGACCGAGCGAGGACCAGATCCCCCTCAATCTGTAACTCCCCCGTTATTGCAACCGCGCCCCGCCCGTGTTACACTATATCTTGCGTATAGAAGAGCCACACATACTACATCTTGAAGATGGCAACCGTCCCGGCACATCTTCGCGGCAGATCGAGGAGGTTCAGACGCAATGACCAGGACACCGGCCCCCGGCGGCTCGTTGGAGGCGCGCGTGCGCGCGCGGATCGAGGAGGGCAGGACGACCGCGCTCGAGGGGTATCGGGAGAAGATATTCCTCGACAGGTACGCGCTGAAGGACAAGGAGGGGAAGCCGCTCGAGAAGCACCCCGAGGAGATGTGGCTGAGGGTCGCGGAGGCCATCGCGTCCGTCGAGCCCGAGGACAGGCGGGACGAGTGGGCCGAGAAGTTCTACGATGTGCTCTCCGACTTCCGGTTCGTGCCGGGCGGCCGCATCCTCTCGGGCGCGGGCACCGGCTTCGACGTCACCTACTACAACTGCTTCAGCTATGAGACCCCTGTTCACACGGACAAGGGCATCGTGCCAATCGGCAGCCTGAGGGGCGAGCACCTCGTCCTCTCCGAGGGCGGCGTGTTCCGGCCCGCCTACTTCGATTCGTACGGCAGGCAGAGGCTGTGGGAAGTGACCCTCTCGAACGGCGCCGTGCTTCACGCCACGCCCAACCATTCGTGGGTGGTGACCACGCCGAAGGGTGGAACCGAGCGCGTCACGACGATGGAGCTCGAGGGACGCCGTATACCCGTCAACCCCAGGCCCAAGCCCCCGAAGGAATGTGACGACTACCGAACCGGCGTCCGGCACGGCGTAGTCTTCGGGGACGGCACCACACAGTACGGCAAAGCCCACCTGGACCTGTTCGGCCCGAGCCAGGAGCTGAGCGGGCTGTTCTCTGAGCACGCGAAGCTCGGTTTGGTTCGGGAGGTCCCAGCCTCCGCGGCCCTCGCCGAGCACACGCGGGTATCGCGTCTACCGGTTGCGTACAAGGCCCTGCCGGATCCCACCAGCGTCAGTCCGTCCTACATTCGCGGGTTCGTCTCCGGGCTGATCGCGTCCGACGGTCACGTGGACCGTCGCGGACACGTGATGATCCACAACAAGGACGCCGACGTCCTGGCTCGGGTGGCGGACATGATGGCGCACGCCGGCTTTGTCGGCAGTGGTGTCAAGCTCGCAAGGCAGTACTCGCCTTTCGACGGCAGCGAGAAGCCGCTCTACAAACTGACGATACTGAAGGCGTCCGTGGAGCCCGATGACCTGCTGCGCTCGGACCATCGAGCGAACTTCGAGGGCTCGCCGAGGGCGAGGGTGGCGACGCTCGAGGTCGTCTCGGTCCACGAGACGGACAGGCTCGAGGAGGTCTACTGCTGCGTCGAGTCCGAGACCCACACCATCACGGTGGGCCACGGCTACCTCACCGGTCAGTGCTTCGTCATCCCATCGCCCGAGGACTCGGTGGAGGGGATCTTCGAGAACATCACGATGGCCGCGAACATCATGCGGCGTTCGGGCGGTGTGGGCGTGAACCTCTCCAGCCTGAGGCCCCGCGGCGCGTACATCAAGACCGTGAACGGCACCTCCTCCGGCCCGTGCTCCTGGGCGATCCTGTACTCCGACATGACGGGCAAGGTGATCATACAGGGTGGCTCCAGGCGAGGCGCGCTCATGATAATGCTCGACGACGACCACCCGGACATAGAGGAGTTCGTCGAGTACAAGCGCAAGAACCCGGGTCACATAGACCACGCCAACCTGTCCGTCGCGGTGTCCGACGCCTTCATGCAGGCGGTGAAGGAGGACAAGCCCTGGGACCTCAAGTGGCAGGGCAAGGTATGGAAGACGATCCGCGCGCGAGACCTGTGGCACAAGATCGCCGAGTCCGCGCACGCTTACGCCGAGCCCGGCGTCGTATTCATGGACCGCTACAACAAGGAGTCCAACACCTGGTACTTCGAGAACATCAGGTGCGTGAATCCGTGTGGGGAGCAGGGGCTGCCGCCGTTCGGCGTGTGCAACCTCGGAGCGCTGAATCTCCTCTCGTTCGTCAAGGAGCGCGATGGCGAGCGGTACTTCGACTTCGAGGAGCTCGACCGGGCGACGCGGGTCTCGATCCGGTTCCTCGACGACGTGATAGACGCCACGAACTACCCGTTCGAGGAGAACAGGCAGGCGCAGCAGCAGGGCACGCGCCGCACCGGCCTCGGCACGATGGGGATCGCGGACGTGCTGATCAAGCTCGGCATCCGCTACGGCTCCGACGAGGCGCTGCCGGTCGTCGAGCGCATCTACCAGACGATCCGGGATGCGGCGTACGACATGTCCGCCGACATCGCGGCCGAGAAGGGGCCGTTCCCGAAGTTCGACCGCGAGAAGTACCTACAGGGGCGCTTCATCCAGAGGCTGCCGAAGGAGGTCCAGGACAAGATCCGCGAGCACGGCATCCGCAACGGCGTGCTGCTGACCCAGGCCCCGACGGGCACGACCTCGTCGCTCGCGGGCGTGAACTCGGGGATCGAGCCTGTGTTCGCCTTCGTCACGAAGCGCACGGACAGGCTCGGGGAGCACGTGCTGTACCACCCGCTCGCCCAGGAGTGGAGGGACGAGCATCCCGACGAGCCCCTGCCCGACTACTTCGTCTCCTCCGGGGACCTCACGCCCGAGGAGCACGTCAGGATGCAGGCGGTGGTGCAGAAGTACACCGACTCCTCGATCTCCAAGACGGTGAACGGGCCCGCGACCGATACGGTGGAGTTCGTCGAGCAGCTGTACCTCGACGCCTACGACCTGGGGTGCAAGGGCATCACGTACTACCGCCAGGGCAGCCGCGATGCCGTGCTCGAGGCGGTCACGGAGCAGGCGGCAGAGAAGGTCGCCGAGAAGGTGAAGGAGCTGGAGGGCGTCCCGGCGGTCCGGCCGATGGACGCGACGATCCGCGAGCGCCCGAACGTGATGCACGGCTACACCCGCCAGATCCGAGCTCCGGAGGGCAAGGTGCTCATCACCGTGAACTCGGACGAGAAGGGACCGGTCGAGGTGTTCATCACCCTCGGCAAGGCGGGGTCTGACATCGCGGCGATGGCGGAGGCTTTGGGCCGCCTGATCTCGCTCAGCCTCCGGATGCCCAGTCCGATGACGCAGGACGAGCGCATCTGGGAGATCGCGGACCAGCTGCGCAACATCGGCGGCAGCCGCTCGGTCGGCTTCGGCGCGGGCCAGGTCAAGAGCCTGCCGGACGCCGTGGGCCAGGCGCTCATCATGCACCTGCGGAACAACGGCGACCCGCGAGAGAACGGCCACACCGATCTCGGGAGCGAGCCCGAGGCGACTCCGCAGGACATCCCCTCGGCGGAGTACACGGAGGAGACGGGAGGGTCGCTGAGCGGGGTGAGCTCGCTCCCGATCCAGAAGCTGCTCGAGAAGACGGTCGAGCTCACCGGTA
Organism: Chloroflexota bacterium; assembly: GCA_902810765.1. Taxonomy (GTDB): domain Bacteria; phylum Chloroflexota; class Chloroflexia; order Thermobaculales; family Thermobaculaceae; genus CADDYR01. Next base: position 1,027 of record CADDYR010000188.1, on the reverse strand, counting down.
ACCTCTGCCCGGCGTGCGGCTGCAACAGCCTCGTCGCCCAGGAGGGATGTCGCAAGTGCGTCGTCTGCGGCCACTCCGAGTGCTAGCGTAGGCGGCTCACGCTCCCACGTCTCCGGCGGGAGGGACCGCGGTCCCTCCCGCCTCTTCGCGCGCCCGAACGGGCACAGCACAGGCGAATCGAGTACAATCGGGGCGAGGGTACCGGCAGGATATCAGGAGGTCGTGCACGTGCGCGTGGCGCTGGACGCGATGGGAGGGGATCGAGCGCCGGGGCAGATAGTCGAGGGCGCGGTGGCGGCCGCCCGGGACCTCGGGATCGGGGTGCTGCTCGTCGGGCCGGAGGACGTCGTGCGCCAGCAGCTCGCGGGCCGCGACCGCGATCTCCCGATCGAGGTGCTCCACGCGCCCGAGGTGATCGGGATGGACGAGCACCCGGCCACCGCGGTGCGCCGCAAGAGGGACTCGAGCCTGCTCGTGGGGCTGCGAGCGGTGAGGGAGGGGCGGGCGGACGCGTTCCTCTCCGCGGGCAACTCCGGTGCGGTCATGGCGGGGGCGCTGATGGTCCTCGGCAGGTGCGCGGGGATAGACCGCCCGGCGATCACGGCGATGATCCCCAACGGCCGGGGAAGAACCCTCCTGCTCGACGCCGGAGCGAACGCCGACGTGCGTCCGCAGCACCTGGTCCAGTTCGCCCACATGGGCGCCATCTACTACGCTGCCACTGAGCGTGTCCGGGACCCGTCGGTCGGTCTGCTGAGCAACGGCGAGGAGGAGACGAAGGGCAACGCGCTCGCGCTCGAGGCGCACGGGCTGCTGCGCGCGAGCGGGCTGAACTTCCACGGCAACGTCGAGGGGCGCGACATCACGCGAGGCACGGTGCACGTCGTCGTGACCGACGGGTTCACGGGCAACGTCGCGCTGAAGGCGATGGAGGGGGCCTCCGAGCTGATCCTAGGCATGATCCGCGAGGAGCTCACCTCGAGCCTGCGGAACAAGCTCGCGGCCCTCGACGTTGCCGTGGAAGTTC
>CADDYR010000187.1 GCA_902810765.1 Chloroflexota bacterium | reverse complement strand
CCCGGAAGCCGAGGCTCCACCCGCTCGGGAGGCCGCGGTTGCGGAGGCTCCGGCGTCCGAGCGGGCCGAGACGCCCTCGGCGCCCGCTCCCCAGCCCGCCGTGGCGGGGCCGACGGGCCGGATCAAGGCGTCGCCGGTCGCACGCCGGCTGGCGCAGGAGTTCGGCCTGGAGCTGACGACGATCCGGGGCACGGGGCCCGGGGGGCGCATCAAGAAGGAGGACGTCGAGAGAGCGGCCGAGGAGGCAAGGGCTGCGCCAGCTCCGGCGCCTCAGCCGGCCGCGCCTGCAGCGGAGGTCCGCCCGTTCACGCGCATCCAGAAGATCGTCGCACAGCGCATCACGGCCGCGAAGCAGCAGGTCCCGCACATCTACGTCACGGTCGAGGTCGACATGGATCGCGCGGTCGCGCTGCGCGAGGAGCTGAACGCGCTCGGCGACTCCAAGGTGAGCTTCGACGACATCGTCGTGAGGGCCGCCGCGGTCGCACTCAGGAACTTCCCGAGGGCGAACGTCTCGTACACGGAGGAGGGCATCCGGCAGCACGCGGAGGTGAACGTCGGGGTGGCGGTGGCGCTGCCGGACGGCCTCGTCGTGCCCGTCGTGCGCAACGCCGACCAGAAGACGCTCACCCAGATAGCCGCCGAGAAGCGCGCGTTGGTGCAGAAGGCACGCGAGAACAGGCTCTCGATGGACGACCTCACGGGTGCGACGTTCAGCGTGTCGAACATGGGAATGTACGGGGTGGACGAGTTCGCGGCGGTGATCAACCCTCCGGAGGCGGCCATCCTGGCGGTGGGAGCGATCGCTCAGAAGCCGGTGGTGAGGGACGGCCAGGTGACGGTCGGCCACCGAATGCGCGTGACGCTCTCGGCGGACCATCGTGTGCTCAACGGCGCGGACGCGGCGCAGTTCTTGCAGGAGCTGAGGCGGCTCCTCGAGAAGCCGCTGTACCTTGGGTTCTGACCCGATTGGGTTTATAACTTAGGGAAGGGACCGTCGGCGACCGCCGACGGCCGTGGGCGGGAGGGCGACGGCCCCTCGCCGGGAACGTTCTCTGGCAGGGCTCCAGCCCTCGAGAAGGACGGCACCTCCCAGGGCTGGACCCGCGGAAGGAGGCTGGCCGATGGCCGCAACGCAAGGGCAACCCACGGTGGCGGGAGCCGTGGACCGGCACACCCCCCTCGGTCTCACCCCCGACGACCTCAAGCGCATGTACTATCTGATGGTGCTGGCGCGCAGCCTCGACGAGCGGATGTGGATCCTCAACCGCCAGGGCAAGGTCGCGTTCGTGATCTCGGGCCAGGGGCAGGAGGGCGCGCAGGTCGGCTCCGCGTACGCGCTCGAGCCGGGCAAGGACTTCTTCGTCCCGTACTACCGGGACCTCACCGTCGCGCTGACCGCTGGGATGACGGCCCGGGACCTGATGCTTGCGCTGTTCGCCCGCGCGGAGGACCCCGCGAGCGGCGGGCGCCAGATGCCCGGACACTACGGACACCGCGCGCACAATGTCGTGTCCGGCTCCAGCCCGATCGCCACTCAGATACCGCACGCGGTCGGGATAGCGATGGCGAGCAAGATCAAGGGGGAGGACGTGGTCGCCGCCGCGTGGTTCGGCGAGGCCGCGAGCAGCAAGGGCGATTTCCACGAGGCTCTGAACTTCGCGGGGCTGCTCAAGGCCCCGGTGGTGTTCGTGTGCGAGAACAACCGGTACGCCATCTCCGTGCCGGAGACGAAGCAGATGCCCGTCCCGAACGTCGCGGACAAGGCGTGCGCCTACGGCTTCCCCGGAGTGATCACGGACGGCAATGACGTGCTCGACGTGTACGGAGCGATGAAGGAGGCGGTCGAGCGGGCGCGGAGAGGCGACGGGCCGACGCTGATCGAGTGCAAGACGTACAGGATCGTGCCGCACTCCTCCGACGACGACGAGAGCCGGTACCGCTCGAAGGTCGAGGTGGAGGAGTGGAAGCGCAAGGGGCCGATCGAGAGGCTCCGGGCGTACATGGAGTCGCAGGGCATCTGGGACGAGGGCTACGAGCGGGAGGTCCGCGAGCGGGCGCTCTCCGAGGTGAACGACGCGACCGAGTACGCCGAGCGCGCCGTGTCGCCGGATGCCGTCACCATCCTCGACAACCTCTTCGGGAGGGTGTAGCGATGGCCGTCAAGACGATGATCCAGACGATCCGGGACACGCTCGAGGAGGAGATGCGGCGCGACGAGAGCATAATCGTCCTCGGCGAGGACGTGGGGCTGGCAGGCGGCGTGTTCGGCGCGACGAAGGGGCTGCAGCGGGAGTTCGGGGAGCTGCGGGTGATGGACACCCCGCTCGCGGAGTCCGTGATCGTCGGCGCCGCCATAGGGGCGTCCCTCAACGGGCTCAAGCCCATCCCGGAGATCCAGTTCGCCGACTTCATACACCCGGCGTTCGACCAGATCGTCAGCGAAGCCGCCAGGTTCAGATACCGCTCGAACGGCGCCTGGAACGTGCCGATGGTCATCCGGGTGCCCTGGGGCGGCGGCATCCACGGCGCGCTGTACCACTCGCAGAGCGTCGAGGCTTTCTTCGCGCACGTGCCCGGCCTGAAGGTGGTCACGCCCAGCGACCCCTACGACGCCGCGGGACTCCTGAGGAGCGCGATAGACGACCCCGACCCCGTGATGTACCTCGAGCACAAGAAGGCGTACAGGCTGGTGCGCGGGGAGGTGCCCGACGGCGAGCGCTTCACCGTGCCGATCGGCAGGGCCGAGGTCAAGCGTCCGGGCCGCGACGTGAGCGTGTTCGCGTACGGCCTGATGCTGTACTACTCGCTCCAGGCCGCCGAGGTGCTCTCCAGCGAGGGGGTCGAAGTCGAGGTCGTGGACGTCCGCACCCTGCAGCCGCTGGACAGGGAGACCATCCTCGAGTCCGTGGCGAAGACGGGCAAGGCGCTGATAGTGCACGAGGACAACCTCACGTGCGGGTTCGGAGCCGAGATCGCCGCGACGCTCGTCTCCGACGGCTTCGACAGCCTGGACGCCCCCGTGCGGCGGCTGTGCGGGCTGGACGTCCCGGCAGTGCCCTACGCCTCGGCGCTCGAGGACAGCTTCCTGCCGGATATGCAGAAGATTACCGAAGAGATACGAAGCCTCGCGGCGTACTAGCGCCAGGTGGCAGCCCTGTCCGACCGTGACGAAAACGTGCCCGAAGTGAGGAGGCGCTGATGCGAATCACGATGCCGCAGCTTGGCGAGAGCGTTGTCGAGGGAACCATCGGCCGCTGGCTGAAGCGCGAGGGCGACCCGGTGGCGAAGTACGAGCCGCTCGTCGAGATCATCACCGACAAGGTGAACGCGGAGTACCCGTCGCCGGTCGAGGGGAAGCTGAAGGCGATCCTGGTGCCGGAGGGAGAGACCGTCGAGGTCGGAGCGGAGATCGCGGAGATGGAGGTGGTGGGGGAGGCTGCCGCGGAGCCCGCACCGGTCGGAGCCCAGTCTCAGTCCGCGGCCACGGCCGAGGTGGCTGCGCCTCCCGCGGAACCCGTGCAGGCGACCGCCAGGGACGAGTCGGGCAGGCGGTACTCGCCCGCGGTGAGGAGGCTCGCCGAGGAGCACAACCTGGATCTCTCGATGATCCAGGGCACGGGCGCGGGCGGAAGGGTGACGAAGCGGGACGTCGAGCAGTTCCTGGAGCGGCGGGAGCGGGAGAGGCCCGCCGCCGAGCCGGCGATGCCAGCGCCGGAGCTCGCGCCCCAGATGGTGTCCGGGCCGAGGCCGTCCCCGCTAGCCGAGGGGGACACGCTCGTGCCCCTCACGCCGATGAGGCGCTCCATCGCGGAGCACATGGTCCGCAGCGCCTACACCGCGCCGCACGTCACGACCGTCGTCGAGGTGGACATGACGCGGATCGTGCGCTTCCGCGAGCGGGTGAGGGAGGAGTTCGAGCGCCGGGAGGGGGTGCCCCTGACCTACGTGCCGTTCGTGCTCCGCGCGGTGGTCGACAGCCTGCGCGAGCACCCGTACATGAACGCGGTGTGGAGCGACGAGGGCATCGTGCTCAAGCGCCGGATCAACATAGGCGTGGCGGTCGGCTTCGAGGAGGGCCTGATCGTGCCCGTGATCCACGACGCGGACGAGAAGAGCCTCGTGGGGCTCGCCCGGGCCGTGGCTGACCTGGCCTCGCGTGCGAGGTCCGGCAGGCTCAGGCCGGAGGACGTGCAGGGGGGCACGTTCACGGTGAACAACCCCGGCACGTTCGGCACGATCGTCTCCACGCCGATAATCGTCCAGCCGCAGGCTGGTATACTGAGCACTGAGGCCATCGTCAAGCGGCCCGTGGTCGTGGACGACGCGATCGCTATCCGCTCGATGATGTACATGAGCCTCTCGTTCGACCACAGAATCCTGGACGGCCTGCAGGCCGCGCGGTTCCTGAAGGCGGTCAAGGACAGGCTGGAGGCTTTCGAGCCCGAGAGCTCGGGCCTGTAGCGCCGGAAGTCACGGGAAGGAATCGGGCAGATGCCGAGGGACGTGACGCACCTGAGCACCGGCGAGCCGGTGCCGATAGACTTCACGCCGAAGCGCCCGGATTGGCTGAGGGCGAAGCTCCCCTCGGGCCCCAACTTCTTCGAGCTGAAGCGCCTGATGCGCACGAACGACCTCCACACGGTGTGCGAGGAGGCGCGCTGCCCGAACATCGGCGACTGCTGGGAGCGCCGCACGGCCACCTTCATGATCCTCGGCAGCGTGTGCACCAGGTCCTGCGGGTTCTGCGCCGTCGAGACGGGGCGCCCCCCCGTGTACGACGTGCTCGAGCCGGGGAGGGTGGCCGCGGCGACCAAGCAGCTCGGGCTCAGGCACGTCGTCGTGACCTCGGTCGCCCGGGACGAGCTGCCGGACGGCGGCGCGGAGATCTTCGCGATGACGATCCGGGCGATCCACCGGCAGGTGTCTGGGTGCTCAGTGGAGGTGCTCATCCCGGACTTCAAGGGCAGGCGCGAGTCGCTCGAGACGGTCGTGAGCGCCGGCCCCGAGATCCTCAACCACAACACCGAGACGGTGCCGAGGCTGTATCGCCGGGTCCGGCCCCAGGCCAGGTACGAGCGCACGCTCGAGCTGCTGCGCCGCGCGAAGGAGATGGACCCGGACGTGGTCACGAAGTCCGGGATCATGGTCGGACTGGGCGAGTCGCGCGAGGAGATAAGCCAGGTGCTGCGCGACCTGCGCTCGGCGGGCTGCGACGTGCTCACCGTGGGCCAGTACCTGCGCCCCTCACGCCAGCACCTGCCCCTCGAGAAGTACTACACGCCGGAGGAGTTCGCCGAGATCAAGCAGGAGGGGCTGGCGCTCGGGTTCTCGCACGTCGAGTCGGGCCCGCTCGTGCGGTCGTCGTATCACGCCGACGATCAGATCCCGGAGGATCGCCGGGCCTCCGCCCGGACGTTGTCAGTGAGGTAGGTGCGATGCAGGGTCTTGAGGTGTTCGAACGCGGCCAGCTCCCAAGGTGGGCGAAGGTGAGGCAGAAGCTCCACTCCGAGCCCGTCGAGGACGTGGCGCGGGCCGTCGCCGCTCAGTTCGAGCGGGACGAGATACGCGCCGCGATCCGGCCGGGAGCGAGGGTAGCCCTCACCGCCGGCAGCCGCGGGATAGATCGCATAGACCAGGTGCTCCGGGCGGCGGTGGAGCAGGTCCGGCGGCTGGGAGGAGAGCCCTTCATCGTGCCCGCGATGGGCAGCCACGGCGGAGCGACGGCTCATGGGCAGGCCGAGCTCCTCGAGCACTACGGCATCTCGGAGGAGACGATGAGCTGCCCCGTGCGCTCGAGCATGGAGACGGTCCTGCTAGGCCACGTGGAGGACGGCGTGCCCGTCTGGTTCGACAGGACGGCGTATGAGCAGGCGGATGCGGTGATCCCCGTCGGCCGCGTCAAGCCGCACACCGACTTTCAGGGCGAGGTGGAGTCGGGCCTGATGAAGATGATTGCGATCGGGCTCGGCAAGCAGAAGGGGGCCGATACCTTCCACGCGCGAGGCTTCCCGGAGTTCCATCACCTGATCCCGGCCGTCGCCGAGCTCTCGCTCCGGAAGGTGAACATGCCCCTCGGGCTCGCGCTCATCGAGGACGGCTACTCGCGCCTGTCGCTGATGGAGGCGGTGCCGGCCGGTCGGATGCGGGAGCGCGAGAGCGAGCTGCTCAGGATCGCGCGGGAGCGGATGGCTCGCCTGCCGGGCGAGCGAATAGACGTGCTCGTCATTGACTACATCGGCAAGGACATCAGCGGGATCGGCGCGGACACGAACGTGATCAACCGCTACTACGACGGCCCGCTGCCGCACGAGCCACGGGTCCAGCGGATCGTCGTGCGCGACCTCACGCCCGGCACGGAGGGCAACGCCTCGGGCATCGGCCTGGCCGACGTCGCGCTGAGGAGGGCCGCGGACAAGGTGGACTACGTGAAGACGTACATGAACTGCGTGACGGCGAAGACTCCTGAGGGGGCGCGGATACCGATCACCGTCGAGAGCGATAGAGAGGCCCTTGCAATAGCTCTCGCGTGCTGCATACAGGTCCGGCCCGAGGAGGCGAGGATCGCTCGAATCCACGACACGAAGAGGCTCGAGCACATATGGGTGTCGGAGCCGCTGCTGCGGGATGTGCTCGCGACCGGCAGGGTCGAGCAGACCGGCGAGCTCGAGGACATAACTTTCGACGAGCGTGGGATGTTCGCGGCGAGGGCCTGGGCGGAGCTTGCGGACGCCGCCAGAGCAGCTGCGGGCTGACCTCCGTCGGTGATGCGCTTTCTGGGCGAGGGTGGAGCCTCGGGTCCCGTCTGTGCTCGGGATGAGCGTGGGGGAGAGACGAAGCTGCCGGCCGGAGCGTGCGCACTGCTGGAGAGACTCGGCGCGTTGCTGCGCTCGGACGCTGCTCTCGTCGCGGCGGTTGGGGTGATTCAGCTGGTGGACATGACGGTCCACCGGCGCCACTCACGCTTCCTGATCCGGGCGATGACCGATGAGACCTCGCACATGTGCACGGCGCTTGCGCTATCCCGGATGCTCGGGTGGCCGTGCCGGACGCCGGAGCTGCTCGCGATGCTCGCCGGCTCCGTGGCCATAGACGCCGACCACGTCCCGATGTACCTTGGGGTTCGAGGGCTGACTCCGGAGAAGGGCCGCCCGTACTCGCATTGCTGGCTGGCGCTCGTCGCCGCGGGCGGTGCCGCACTGCTGGCTCCGCCGAAGCGCCGGGAGCTCGTGGGGAGCTTCGCCCTCGGCCTGGCGACGCACTTCTTCCGGGACGCCGCGACGGGAGGGCTGCCGGTAGCCTGGCCGTTCTCCTCGCGCAGTCCGGAGCTGCCCTACGGAGTGTACGCTGTGGCGCTGCTGTGGCCCGTCTTGCGGTGGCGCGCGATGACACCGCGCACGAGCCAGGCGCCGCGCGACGAGCCGGAAGCCGCTACTTGCCTGTCTTAGTGCTGCTGGGCTCCGGCGCGCCCGAGTCCGTCATCCAGTACGGCTGCTCGCGCCAGGCGCTCGCCCTGGCCGCCCCCCGATCAACGTACAGCTGGACGGCGTCGTCCTCGATCGCGGCAATGGCCTGATACGGCACGTACATCGTGTCGCCCTGCCCCACCTCGACCTCGAGCACCGCGTCGGGGACGGTCTCTGAGATGGACGCGACCGCGGTCTCTCCCTCCGCGCCCTCCGTGTCCACGTCCGCCGCCTCGGGCGTGAGCTGCGGCAGACTGTGCCTCTCTCCGGAGTCGCTGCCCAGGTGTATCTGGACCGCCTTGCCCAGCAGCTCACCGTCCGACGTGACCACGTTCATGCCCCGGCGGACGTTCGATTTGAGCACGTCGAGCTTGCTGCCCGCTGTCATTCACGACCTCCTTGAACGCTCTCGAAGTATCAAAGAGTATAACAGAGACGGGATGCAAGACATACCTGCACGTCACACCGTGCGCACGAGCTGCTCCTTGGGCTCGCCGACCGTCCTGCCTATCGCGGCTGCGACGGCTTTGAGGGAGGACATGAGCTCAGAGAAGTGCTGGAAGGTGAGCTGCTGTGCGGAGTCGGAGAGGGCGTGCTCGGGGTGGGGATGCACCTCGACCATCAGCCCGTCGG
>CADDYR010000186.1 GCA_902810765.1 Chloroflexota bacterium | reverse complement strand
CAGACAGCCCCATCGTGAGCACGAGCCCCGCGAGCACCTTCCCCCGCTGAGTGCTCCGTTCCCGCTCCGCTCCCGTCATCCCCCGCTCCCCCTCTCCACCAGCATACCAGCGCACGTCAAGTCGGTACGACGCTCGGCCGGTGAGGTCATGAGCCCCCACCTTGTCACACTGCACCACCCCGGTTCCAGACTGGGTGGAAAGCTTGAGCGAGCAGCCCCACCTGGACAGACCGAGGATCGTTCGGAGCTGGAGCGGGGCGGCTTGACGCCGTTCCATCCGCTCTGATAGAGTTTGTCACGCGGGCGAATAGCTCAGTTGGTTAGAGCGCACGGTTCACATCCGTGAGGTCCGGGGTTCGAGTCCCTGTTCGCCCACCCGAGAAAGGCCAGGTAATACCTGGCCTTTCGTACTTTAGGCCCTCACTGCAGCCTGCCGAGAGGGGGCTTCGGGTGCAATCCGTGTGCAATTCAGCCCAGCAGCTGCTGGAGTTTGTCGGCAGCGTTCCTGCCCATGCCCGGTATGACGTGGCTGTAGATATCGAGCGTGGCGCTGATCTGGCTGTGCCCCAGCATCTCCTGCACGACCTTGGCGGGAACACCCTGGACCAGCATCAATGTGGCCGCGGTGTGCCTCAGCCCATAGAACTCCACATGGGGCAGTCCCGCCCGTTGCAGAAGCTTCGCGTAGTCCCTGCTGACATTCCGGTGCCCGAGCGGCCGGCCCTGGTACGTCGTAAACACAAGGTCATAGTCCTCCCACTCGGGACCTGCCACAAGCCTGTGCTCGAGCTGCCGGGCCCGATGAGCTCTCATCGCTTCCACGGCGAATGGTGGCAAGTCGATAACCCGCCGCCCTGTATCCGTCTTCGTCTCGCTCAGCGTCTTGTCCCGGTCAAGCTGACGGCTGACACGCACCCGACCAACCTCCAGATCAACGTCCCGCCACTGCAGGCCCAGCAACTCGCCCTGTCGCATGCCGGTAGCCACGGCGAGCGTGATCAGCGCCTCCCATCGGGTGCCCACGATCGCGTCCTTGAGCGCCTTCGCCTGCTCCCGAGTGAACACGTGGATCTCCGCCCGCTTCGCCTTCGGCCGGTCGACCGCGTGCGCGACGTTGCGGACCACCAGACCGTGTCGGAGTGCGTACTCCAGCGCCGAGTGGATTGTGCCGTGGGCGTTCTTGATCGTCTACCCGTGTAGATATATACCGGCTGCGGCTCAGCTATCAACCAGCACCAAGCGAGGTGGACCGCGATGTCGAGGCCGTTGCCTTGAGCCCTCGCCCCGCGCCGATAACGAACGGAGTACTGTCAAACATTACGCGGCACGTTCAATGCCGGTTGTTCTTCGCTGAGGCGCAGCGGGTGCGGGAACCGGACCGATCCGAGGCGAGCTAGAGATATAAGCGAGCCGACTACCCGATAAGCGAGATAATCACAGCCGCCACGTTGATCGCGGTGAGGAAGGCGATCCCATAAGTCAGGGTCAACATCGCCCGATTTACCTTTCTCTCAGCAGTCTGCCCGCGGCCTCGCTCTCTGGGGTGTACACGTACCAGACATGTTCCAGCGGCGGACCCTGAACCTCGGGCTTGAGCTGATACTCCACTGCCGACACGTGAGTAGGCTTCGGAGACCCATCACTGCCGGGCCCCACCAGGACGACGAGCGCGCGGTGGGATGCTGCCATTGTGTCCTCCCCTATCTGCGCCGAGACCTCGACCGACAGGCTCCTGCGGAGATGTCGCTCCAGTACCAGGTAGATGCAGAACAGGACGACACCTGACAACACAAAGATGGCCGCGAACACGGGCCATCTGTCGCCGAACGCATAGGTGAGGAGGGAGTATCCCGCGGAAGTCATCAGACCGAGCAGTATCCAGCCCACGAAGAAGGGTAGGACTACCTCTCCGCTGAACATTTGCTTGATCAGGTTCGAGCGCTCCCTTGACCTGGTACTCATTGCTCCTCCTTACCGCCCCCTTCGCGCTTCGTGTCGTACGCAATCAAGGGAGATAACCTCCGCGAGATCGTACCTGGGGACAAGACTATCCGCTCGGGGCCGCAGCCGGATCACAGTCGGGAAGTGGCCCATAAGGCCGTGCAGATACGCGAGCAGCACGGCCGTGATGGGGCTGTACGACGGCGGATTCACGATCAGCGGCAGGGTCTGCCACTCCTCCGCCGTGAGTCCTGCGTGCGCTATGGGATAGGGCAGCTGATCGCCAAAGGGCTCCCCATCGTCGAATTGAGTGGGTACGTCGATGATCCGTTCAATGGATGCGCCGGACTTGCTCTCGATCTGGGCGCACTGCTCCGGCGTGAGCGGATGGCTGAAGTTGATGGCGATCACCGGCTCCCGCATCAGGTTTCAATCGTTCTCTGACTCCGGTAGCCAGGATAGTATCACAGGACCTCGTCGCGGTCAAAGCCCGGCAGGGCGCGGATGAAGCCTTTCAAGCCGCGCCAACGGAGACTCCACCATGACGTGCGGGGAGTAAAGTCCGGGCAGCGATGGATCGCGACGCGAAGCGTCGTGCCCATCGGTTCAAGGTTCAATCCGCGCTAGCCTGGATTATTCATGGGTTGGCCGGGGCGGGCTGCTGCAAGGGTACGCCAGAGGTTGTGGCCCGAGTGGGAGGAGGCGAGGTGCAAGCTTCACGCGGGTGAGAAGCTGGCGCACCTAGCCCCCGATCTTGATCAGTTGTAGCCGCAGCGTATCCAGCTGCGTCTGCTCCGCCTCAGTCCACCACCCGGCGCGCCACCCCCCAGCTGCCTGCCTCGTACTTGGTCTCCGATATCAGCCGCAGAGGGTCGGACCTCAGCGAATCCGCTTCGTCTTGGTCCTCGTAGCCGCACGCTATCTGGTACACCCTCTGTAGCACCAGATCATCGAGCGAGTGCTCCAGTGACCCTCTCCCCCATTCCGGCACGCACGCCGCTATCGCCGCGCACAACCCCAGCTTCCGGTCGCCCTCCGATAGCCACGGCAACCCGCCATCGAACGCAGCCTCCACAGCCAGAGTGGTCGGGGTGTCAAAACGGATGGAACTTGTGGCAGAATCGCTCACGGGGGAGCCTCCTCCCTATGGCTGGGGCATCGAACACCCCAACCTTAGCGGGCTAGGCCCGCTCCCCTCAAATCACCCCTCCAGGCCAGGGCTGAGGGAGCTCCTGGTAGAACCGGGGTGATGGGACAGCATAGCGTCAGGCGACGGAGCGCTGGTGACGCAGCTCCCGCGCGGCACGCACGATCTGCCCGGCGGCCGACTCGACCTCCTCGCCGGTGGTAAACCGACCCAGGCTCAGGCGTATCGAGCACGTCGCGTCCTCCTCGCTCAACCCCATCGCGCGCAGCACGTGCGAGGGCTCGGGGTGCGCGGAGGTGCACGCCGAGCCGGAGGAGGCGGCCACGCCCGGCAGGGCGCCCAGCAGGTCCGACGCGGGCACGGCGGGGAAGGTGATGTTGAGGGTGTTCGGCAGCCGGAGCTCGGGATGGCCGTTCAGCCGGGCGTACGGGGCCCCCGCCCGGATCAGCTCCCACAGCCTGTCGCGCAGGCCCCGTACACGCTCGGGCTCGGTCGGAAGCGATTCCGCCGCGAGCTCGGCCGCCCTGCCGAACCCCACTATGCCCGGCAAGTTGAGCGTCCCGCTCCGGAGCCCCCGCTCGTGGCCGCCGCCGTAGATCAGAGGCTCGAGCCTCACCCTCCTGGGACGGCGCCTCACGTACAGCGCCCCGACGCCCTTCGGGCCGTAGCACTTGTGCGCCGAGAGGCTCATCAGGTCCACCCCCAGCTCTTCCACATCCACCGGCACCTTGCCGAGAGCCTGGGCAGCGTCGGTGTGGAACGGCACTCCGCGCTCGTGCGCGACCTCGACGAGCTCGCGGATCGGGTGCAGCGTGCCTGTCTCGTTGTTCGCGAGCATCGCGGAGATCAGCCGGGTGTTCTCCCTGATCGCGCGGCGCAGCTCCTCGGGGTCGGCGCGCCCGTGTCCGTCCACGGGGAGCACCGTGACCTCGACGCCCGAGCGAGCGAGGGCGGCGGCGGGGTCCAGCACGGCGTTATGCTCGGTCGCGAAAGTGATCAGGTGATCGCCCGGCCGGAGGGCGCCGCGAAGAGCGGTGTTGTCGGATTCCGTCGCTCCGCTCGTGAACACGACCTCCTCTGGAGTCGCGCCTATCGCCTCGGCCACCTGCTCGCGCGCGAGGTCCACCGCGGCCTCGGCCGCCCAGCCAAAGGCGTGGGTGGTCGACGCCGGGTTGCCGAAGTGCTCGCGGAAGTACGGCATCATCGCCTCGAGCGCGCGCTCATCGAGCGGGGTCGTCGCGTTGTTATCGAGATATATCGGCAAGAACCGCCTCCTCGCAGTCCACCCGATAGTGGCAGCCCCGGCTGCGGGCGTCCGCAAGCGCGCTCCTGAGCAGTGAGCGGGCGACTGCGAGCGCCCTCCTCAGGCGCAGCGCCTCGTATCCACCCTCGCCGTCGAGCGCGGCCCCGATCCCGTCGAGCTCCGCGAGCCCGGCCCGGAGGCCCTCTCCTGAGCGCGCCAGCCCCGCGCGCTCCCACATCAGGCGCCGCAGCCTCGCCCAGGCGGCGGACAGCTCACCGCGATCCGGCTTGTGACCGTTCACGGTCTGGCGCTCACGGCCCTGCAGTGACTCGGACGCAGGCGGCGATTGTGGGCGACGGGTCGCGTCGAGGCCCGCGCGCCAGCCGAACACCAGTCCCTCGAGCAAAGAGGTCGAGGCAAGGCGATTCGCGCCGTGCAGGCCGGTCCGGGCCACCTCTCCGGCCGCCCACAGCCCCGGCAGGCTCGTGCGGCCCCACACGTTCGTGTCCACGCCGCCACAGGAGTAGTGGGCCGCGGGCACCACGGGTATGGGCTCGACGGGCACTTCGATCCCCGCCGCGCGGCAGCGCTCGTAGATTGTGGGGAAGCGCTCCTCGAGCCACCCGGCCGGGCGGTGGGAGACGTCCAGGTAGGCACAGGACTCGCCCGTGCGCCGCATCATCTCCCAGATCTCCCGCGCCAGCACGTCTCGCGGGGCGAGCGAGCCGAGCGGATGGCGCACGAACTCCCGCCCCTCGGAGTCCCGGAGCACCGCGCCCTCCCCGCGCAGCGATTCGGATATCAGGAACCTGTCCCCGCCCGGCACGTACAGGGTCGTTGGGTGGAACTGCACGTAGTGGAGGTCGCCGACGCTCGCCCCGGCCTCGAGCGCGAGCGCGATGCCGTCGCCCGTGGCCAGTGGCGGGTTCGTGGTATGCTCGTACAGCGCCGCGAGGCCCCCGGTGGCTAGCACGGTCGCGCTCGCCCCGATCACGATCTCCCGGCCGCCCCGAAGCGCGCGTACCCCCGCGCACCTGCCCTCGACGACCAGAAGCTCGAGCGCGTCCGTGCCCGACAGGACCTGTATCGAGGGCTCCGCGAGCACGGTGCGCACGAGCGCGCGCTCGATGACCCGGCCCGTGTAGTCCCTGTGGTGTGCGACCCTGCGGACGGAGTGCGCCCCCTCGCGCGTGAGGTCGAGCTCGCCGGTACGCGGGTCCCGGTCGAACGGCACCCCCAGGCGCTCGATCAGCAGCTCACGGACGAGCCCCGGACCCTCCTCGGCGAGCATCCGCGCGGCCTGCCCCGACCCTGTGCCCGCGCTCGCCGAGATGATGTCCCGCGTGAGGAGCGACGGCGAGTCCTCCGGCCCTGTGTACACGATCCCGCCTTGGGCGTAGAGGGTGTTCGACTCCTCCGGTCGGGATGACCTCGTCAGCAGAGCCACGCTCGCGCCACGCTCCGCGGCGGCGAGCGCTGCCGAGCAGCCCGCGATGCCCGTGCCGATCACTACCACGTCCGCGCTCAGCACGCCTCCACCTCCAGCGAGACGTCCACGGCGAGGGCGGAGTGGGTCAGCGCGCCCACGGAGATGAGGTCCGGCCCCGCCTCGGCGTACTCGCGCACGGTCTCGAGGTTCACGCCGCCCGAGACCTCCACGATCACCCCCGGCCTCTCGCGCCGGGCCAGCGCCACCGCTTCGCACACCTGCTCGGGAGTCATGTTGTCGAGCAGCACGGCGTCGGCACCGGCCGCGAGAGCCTCGCGCAGCTCGCCCAGGGCCTCCACCTCCACCTCGATCTTCAGCAGGTGGTGGGCGCCCCGCCGGGCCCGGTGGACGGCCTCCGCGACACCGCCGACCATCGCGACGTGGTTGTCCTTGATGAGCACGCCGTCGTCGAGCCCGAAGCGGTGGTTCGAGCCCCCTCCGGCCCGCACCGCCGCCTTCTCGAGCTCGCGGAGCCCCGGAGTGGTCTTGCGCGTGTCCACGACGCGTGCGCCCGTGTCCTCTACCGCGCGCACGTACTCACGGGTGATGGTGGCGATGCCGGATAGGTGCATCAGCAGGTTCAGGCTCACGCGCTCGCCCATCAGGATCGCGCGCGACGGTCCCTCCACGCGGGCGATGGGAGTCTCGGCGGGCACCTCGTTCCCGTCGCACGCGAGGGGCGTGAAGGTGACCTCGGGAGAGACCTGGGCGAACACCCCCCGGGCGGCGTCCAGCCCCGCCACGACCAGGCGCTGACGCGCGATGACGCGCGCCCGCACGCACAGATCGGCGGGCACCACGGCCTCCGTGGTTATGTCGCCTCGTCCGACGTCCTCGGCCAGCGCCTCGCGCACGACCCGCTCGATTGTCGAGCGCATCAGCTGAGCTCCAGCATCCGCTCGATCGGTCTGAGCGCCCGAAGCCTCAGCTTCTCGTCCATCGTGATCTCGGGCTCGAGTCGCTCCATGCAGTCTCGCACCTTCTCGAGTGTGTTGAGGCGCATGTGCGGGCACTCGCTGCACACGTCGCAGGCTCCGCCCTCGACCGGCGCCCGGATGAACTCCTTGTCGGGCGCGAGCTTCTCCATCTGGTGGATGATGCCGGGCTCTGTCGCCACTATAAACCGGCGTGCGCGGCTCGCGGCCGCCCGGGAGAGCAGGGACTTCGTCGAGCCGACGTGGTCGGCGAGAGCAAGCACCCGCTCCTCGCACTCGGGGTGCGCGAGCACCTCGGCGTCGGGGTAGCGCACCTTGAGCTGACGGATCTTCCGCTCGCTGAACAGGGTGTGCACCATGCACGAGCCCGGCCAGAGCACCATGTCGCGCCCCGTCTTGCGGATCAGGTAGCGTCCGAGGTGCTGGTCCGGCGCGAAGACGATTCCCCGATCCTCCGGGATGCTGCGGATGATCTTCTCCGCGTTGCTCGAGGTGCAGATGACGTCGGACAGCGCCTTCACCGCGGCGGAGGTGTTGACGTAGGACACGACGACGTGGTCGGGATATCGCTTCAGGAACCGCGCGAACGCGGGTGCGGGGCAGGAGTCGGCGAGCGAGCACCCGGCCCTGAGGTCGGGCAGCACGACCGTCCGCTCGGGGTTGAGTATCTTCGCGGTCTCCGCCATGAAGTGCACCCCACAGAACACGATCACGTCGGCGTCGGTGCTCTTCGCCTGCCGCGCGAGCGCGAGGGAGTCCCCGATGAAGTCCGCAACGTCCTGTATGTCGGGCTCCTGGTAGTAGTGCGCGAGGATCACCGCGTTGCGCGTCCGCTTGAGCTCCTGTATCTCGTCGAATATGTCGGTAGTGGGTGCCGTCGCCAGTGCCATCAGTCCCGTTCCCTTGTGGTTAGTGCCTGTTCCGTGTCGTCGCGTACTAGGAAGCCGAGCCTGCCGAGCTCGGTGCGCGCCCGCTCGAGGACCTCGCGCGAGGGGGCCTCGAGCGCGTGGAGATGAAGGCCGTCCGTGAGCTCGGAGAGCAGGTGGGAGCGGCCGGTGCCGATCTTATCGAGGAAGTCCGCCACGTCGGCGCGCGAGGAGAGCTGGAGCCCGGCACGGATCTCGCCGTAGATCGAGTGCTCCACCGCCACGTCCACGACGGTCACGCCGAGGTCCACGAGCGCGTAGAGCTCCCGGGCCGTCTCCTCGGGGGTGTGCCTCACGACCACCTCGGCCCGGCACGCGGGGCGGGCGAGCGCTGAGGCGTGGACGTACCCGCGGCTGGTGGCGAGGATCTTCTCGCCGCTCGAGCGGAGGAGCGCGATATCCTGCACGATCGCCTGTCTGCTCGTGTCGAGCATCGTCGCGAGCTGCCCCCCCGGCAC
>CADDYR010000185.1 GCA_902810765.1 Chloroflexota bacterium | reverse complement strand
ATTGTGTTGGGGCCCCGTCTGATGCCGGCCGCATCGTCGTGCTCGGAGGCGATGGCGAGCACCGTGCCGACCGGTGATTCGAACGTGCCCGCCGTCGAGCGGATGACCTGAGGATTGCCGCCGATCGCGTCCACGCCGTTGTGATCCGAGTGCTCGTGCGTGACGAGCAGCAGGTCGGCGTCGACGCCCTCGATGGGAGGGTACCTCCATTGGAGCCCGGGGCGCGAGCCCATGCCCGCGAACGGGTCGAGGAACACGGCCCTCTCTCCGTCCCGAAGCAGGAACGCCGACTGTCCGTACCACCTCACTCGCATGCTCTCGCACCTCCTGCACGCTGCAAAACCTGCACCCCGGCACTTACCTGAGCCTGTGGAGCCTCGCGCCGGCGCTCCTGGCCCTGCCGCCGAAGCCTCCCGCGCCCGTGCCGGGGCGGGCGTGTTCGGGCGCCGAATCGCCTCGGGCGGGTTCGGACCGGGTGCTCGCGTAGGCCCCCGCCGCGACCACCCCGAGAAAGCAGATGCCGCCCATCAGCATCACCGTCGTCTGCACGCCGATCCTGTCGGAGAGCGTGCCTATCAGGAAGCTGCCGAACGGGGTCGTGCCCGCGAAGAGGAGGAAGTACAGGCTCATCACCCTGCCCCTCAGCCGGTTCGGCACGGACACCTGCAGGTTCGTGTTCGCGCTGGACGTGAACACTATGCCCGCCGCCCCAAGCAGGCCCAGCAGTAGGAGCGTGAGCGGCATCCACCTCGACGCCCCCGTAAGGAACAGTAGGATGGAGAATATCACCGCTCCCGTCAGCAGTACGGCTCGGGACGCGCGCTGCGAGCGGTACGCCACCGCGAGGGCGGCGACGAGGGAGCCGATGCCCGTGGCGGAGGTCAGCAGGCCGAGCCCCAGCGCTCCGGAGTGGAGCACGAACCGTGCGAGCAGCGGCAGGATGGTGCTGAAGTTGTAGCCGAAGGCGCCGAGGACGCCCACCGCCATGAGGATGAACAGCACGCTGGGGGTGCTCAGAGCGTACCTCACGCCCTCTCCAAGCTGCCCGAACACGCTGCCCCGAGCCGGCTGGGGCTGCTCGTGGAACTCTTCGGCCCTCATCCTGAGCAGTCCGACGAGCAGCGGCAGGAAGCTCAGGCCGTTGAGCAGGAACGCTTGGCCGATGCCGAGCGTGCTGATCACCACGCCACCCACGGCCGGCCCTATGATCCGCGCGGAGTTGAAGAGCGAGCTGTTGAGCGCGACCGCGTTCTGGAGCTGTTCCTTGCCCACCAGCTCCACCACGAACGCCTGCCTCGTCGGGTTGTCGAACGCGTTGACCACGCCGAGCAGCAGGGCGAGCGCCCCCACCTCCCACAGCCTCACGTTCCCCGAGAGCACCAGGAACGCGAGCACCAGGGACTGCGCGGCGGCCACGGACTGGGTGCAGAACACCATTCGGCGCTTGGACACCCGGTCGGCGAAGACGCCGCCGAAGAGCGCGAGGAGGGTAACGGGCAGGAACTGCAGCATCGTGACCACGCCCAGGGCCGCGGGGGAGTTGGTGAGCTTGAGCACCAGCCACGCCTGCGCGGTGGTCTGCATCCACGTGCCGCTGATGGATACGAGCTGACCCAGCCAGTAAAGGCGGTAGTTGTACACGCTCAGGGAGCTGAAAGTGCGCCTCAGTCCGCCGCTCATCCCGAACCGTCACCTACCTCCCGGCTCGAGATCTCCTGCGACGCCGGCAGCTGCTCGACGAGCCGCACCAGGCGCTCGAGGGTGTCGGTGACCTCTCCGAGGTCGTCTCCGAGGAGTTCGGCGAGCCTGGCGAGGTAGACCCTGTCCCCCTGCCGGATCTCGCCCGTCACCGCCTCCCCTTCGGGAGTCAGCCTGAGCGGCACGACGCGCCGGTCCTCCGGATGCCTGCCGCGCTCGACGAGCCCCGCCCTCACGAGCTTGTCCACCAGCCCGCTGACCGTGGACATCGTGATGCCGAGGCTGGAGGCGACCTCGTTCGTGGTGATCCCCGGGTGCCGGCGGATGAGGAACAGCACCCGCAGCTGCGGCAGGGTCAGCCCGCGCTCCTCCCAGATGCGCAGGCGGAAGGAGTCGAGGTTGTGGACCAGCGTCCAGTACGCCTTCCGGAACCGCGCGACCTTGTCCTGCTCCCCCATGACGCGACTATTATACCGTATCGCCGAACTGTTTGCAACCACCAAACTATCTCGCGGGGCGCCCCGGCCGCGAGCGTGGCACGGTTGTTGCCGTGAGGGAGGGCTGAATCCGAGCGGACGATGGAGCAACCCGGCGCTCGGGAGGAGGGAAGCCAGGAGAGCTGACAACCGAATATCGGGCAACGCCACCCCCAGGACATCAACGCAGCCCGCGGCGCAGGGAGGCCGCGGTAGCACGGAGGTGACGCACAATGATCGGCAACATCATCGCGTGGATAATCATCGGCCTGATCGCCGGTGCGATCGCCAAGCTGATAATGCCCGGCGAAGATCCCGGTGGGATCATCATTACGATCATCATCGGCATCGTCGGGGCATTCATCGGTGGATGGATCGTCAGCCTGTTCGGTGGCCAGGGCGTCACGGGGCTGAACGTGGGCTCGATAATCGTCGCGATCATCGGCGCGATCGTCCTGCTCGCGATCTACCGGCTGATCGTGGGCCGAAGGGTCACCTGAGCTAGCTCAGGCATCCACCAGGCGCGAGAGGGGGCCGGACATCTGCCGGGTCGGCCCCCTCTCGCGCATCATCGTATAGTCGTCAGGAGATTGTAAAGTCGTGGCTACAAAGCTGTTGGCTATCGGCCCGTGCAAGATCAGCGGCACGAGGCATGACGACCAGCGTGGACCATAACCCGGCGGACTGCGGCGCCGTGGAGGCGAGATGAGCGCCCCGACCGTGCTCGTGACCGGCAGCTCGGGGTTCGTCGCGCCGTACGTGATACTGGAGCTCGCGCGTGCCGGATACCGAGTGTGCGCGCTGAACCGGGACGGCAGCCCCTCTGTGGGCGCGCCGACGGTTCGTGCCGAGCTCACGGACCCCGAGCAGGTCCGAAGCGCTCTCAACGCCAGTCGGCCCGACGTCATCGTGCACCTGGCGGCCCAGAGCTCGGTGCGCGACTCCTTTCGCGACCCCACAGGCACTTTGTTCAACAACGTGACGGCCTCCGCGAGCCTGCTGTACGCGGCCGCCGACTCCGACCCCCGACCCCGCGTCGTGCTGGCCGGCTCGGCCGAGGAGTACGGCCACGCGGGCGCTGGGGATATCGCGCTGAGCGAGAGCTGGCCCCTGACGCCGACCAGCCCCTACGGGGCGAGCAAGGCAGCGCAGACGCTGCTCGCGCTGGGCCTGTTCCGGAGCAGGGGGCTGCCCGTCTGCGTGCTCCGCCCGTTCAACCACACGGGCCCGGGGCAGCGCCCCGAGTTCGTCGTGCCGGCCCTAGCGCGCAGGATCGCGATGATCGAGGCCGGGCTCGCAGAGCCTGTGGTGCCCCTGTCCAACCCCGAGGCGAGCCGCGACTTCACAGACGTGCGCGACGTGGCCCGAGCGTACGTGCTCGCCGCCGAGAGGGCCGAGCCGGGCGAGGTGTACAACGTGGGCTCCGGCCGGCCGTACCAGCTGCGCTGGATCGTCGGAGAGCTTGCGAGGATAGCCGGGCTGGACGACCTCCGCATCGCGGACGAGCGGGGAGCCGCGGACGCACGCGGCTCCTTCGGGGTGAGGTGCGATCCGGGCAAGCTCGAGCGGGCCACGGGCTGGAGGGCCACGATACCGTTCGAGCGGACCCTGCGCGACGTGCTCGACTACTGGCGGCGGCGCGTCGCCGAGGATAGCGCGATCTCGAGGAGGGATACGACGGGATGAAGACTGCTCTCATTACCGGCATCACCGGGCAGGACGGGTCCTACCTGGCCGAGCTCCTCCTGCACGAGGGATACAGGGTCGTGGGGATGGTGCGTCACACGAGCCAGGGGAGCCTCGGGCGCATCAAGCACATCCTGGACGACGTGGAGCTCGTCAACGGGGACCTGCTCGACCAGCCGGCGCTGATCACCATCCTGCAGACCTACAAGCCCGACGAGGTGTACAACCTGGCCGCCCAGAGCTTCGTGCCGACCAGCTTCAACCAGCCGGTGCTCACGGGCGAGGTCACCGGTCTGGGAGTCACGCGCGTGCTCGACGCCATCCGCCTCGTCGACCCGGGGATACGGTTCTATCAGGCGTCGAGCTCGGAGATGTTCGGCAAGGTGGAGGAGGTGCCGCAGAACGAGCGGACCCCCTTCCACCCGCGCAGCCCCTACGGCGCCGCGAAGGTGTACGGCCACCACATGACCGTGAACTACCGGGAGAGCTACGGCCTGTTCGCGTGCTCCGGCATCCTGTTCAACCACGAGTGTATCTCTGAGCGAACTCCACTGATCGTCCGCAGCCATCACATCGCCAATATAGTTACACCCAGCGAGCTAGTGCCGCTACGTCGCAAGGGACCGAGTCAGCAGATGTTCGACGTGTCCGGTCTGCAGGTATGGGACGGGGAGAATTGGACCGACGTAAAGGCCATAACAGCTACACGCCGTCGTCGAAGCGACGCTGACCACCGCATGCTCCTGTTACAAACACGAGGCGGCGCCGTGGAAGTCACAGCTCATCACCACATGCTCGACGCCGAGGGCCTAACCCTGCCTGCGCGAGAGGTTCATCCCGGAATGCATCTGGCTATGGCAACCGGGTTTCCCGCCCCGTCCAACTGGACAGCGTTGACCGAAGAGCTCGCCGAATTTCTTGGGTTGATGACCGCCGAGGGGCACGTCTCCCAGGAAGGACGTATACAATTCACGAACAACGATCCGGCACTGCGGGAGCGTGCAGCTGAGTTGTGGTCGAAGCTGTTTCTGGGAGCTTCGGCGACCCGTTTCGGCACCTCGGGCTGGAATGGACACAACAGGGTGGGCCAACTCTATCTGAACGGAGCACGCCCGGCCTGGCGGTGGCTGCATCAGCAGTTGTACAACGTCCACCACGACAAGCGAGTGCCACCACTTGTGCTGAACGGCACGAAGGACATTCAAGCCGCGTTTCTGGCAGGATACTACGCTGGCGATGGGCTAAAGGCGGGCAACGGCGACAGCATCAAGACCAAGAGCCCAGTCCTGGCTCAAGGTCTTTGCTGGCTATACGCCAATCTGGGACGCTGGTGCTCAGTATACGCTGAGCAACGTAGCGAGCGGACTTACTATCAGCTGAACATCGGCTCGAGTAAAGCTCTGGGAGGTAGAGGGCTACATCTGCACAAACCCGCATCTGAGGTACGGTCCATTACACGTATGCCGGATTCGTGTGAATGGGTGTTCGACCTGGAGACCGGCAGCGGACGCTTATGCGCCGGTGTGGGAAGACTGGTCGCTCACAACAGTCCGCGCCGGGGCCTGGAGTTCGTGACGCGGAAGGTGAGCCACGGGGTGGCGCGCATCGCGCGGGGGCTGCAGAGCGAGCTGCACCTGGGCAACCTCGAGGCGAAGCGGGACTGGGGGTTCGCGGGCGACTACGTGCGCGCGATGTGGCAGATGCTCCAGGCTGCGGAGCCCGGAGACTACGTGGTCGCCACGGGACAGACCCACTCGGTGAGGGAGCTGGTGGAGGCGGCGTTCGGCCACGTGGGCCTGGACTACCGGGACCACGTGGTGGTGGACGAGGAGCTCCTGAGGGTGGCGGAGGTGGACCTGCTCGTGGGAGACGCCTCGAAGGCGCGCGCCGAGCTGGGGTGGGAGCCTGTCGTCGGGTTCGAGGACCTGGTGAGGATGATGGTGGACTCCGACCTCGAGCTGGTGCAGAATGAAGGCATGATGGATGTGGCGGCAACCCATTACGAGGGCTGATGGCAGGGAGCCTCTCCTCGCGCCCTCGAGAAGGCGATCGCACTGAAGATGTCCTCGGACACCCCTCCGAGCGCGCGGCGTCCTGGAGCTGCTGCGCCTTCCGAAGCACGGTACTACGACGGCAGTGTCTACCCCGGCCTCAAGAGCGAGCCGATAGGCGAGGGGCTGCGCACGTTCGCCCGGCTGAGTGGGTGGCCGGTCATGTTGGCCGCGGGCAACTGGCTCGGGGACGTCGGCATCAACCTGACCCTGTACAACGCGATCCTGCTGGTGAGCCTGGTGCTGGTCCTCGCGACCCAGCTCCTGTTCCACGTGCACCTGCGCTGCTGCGGGGTGGACGTGCTGCCCCCGATGCTCGACATCGCGACCCTCTTCGTGCTCTCCTGGCTGAGCGGCGGCATCGCCAGCCCCCTGAGCAGTGCGTACTTCCTGTTCGCCATCGTGGACACGGTCGGCCTCCGCGTGCGCGCGGCCGTGGCGATTGCGGTGGGGTATTCCCTGTCCTACGCGCTCGTGGACGTCGCCCAGGTGGGCGGGTTCCGCGTCAGCGACTTCCAGGCGCACTCGATCGTCCTGCACGTCCTGTACCTCCTCTGGACGGTCGTGAGCGCGGGGCTGCTCGCCGGCATCCTCCGCACCGCGACCCGGCGCGCCCGGGCCGCCGCCCAGGAGAACGCGATCCTGTACGAGAGGTCGGTGCGCACGAGCGACGATCTCCGCAGCGTGCTCAACAGCACCGAGAACGGCATATTCATGGTGGACACGGATCGGCGCGTCAGGTTCGTGAGCCGGCAGATGGGCGATCTGGTCGGCACCGACCTCTCGGATGCGGTGGGCAGGTACATGCCGGTGCTGATCCGCGACGTGCTGCGGGAGCGCTTCAAAGACCCGGAAGGGTTCGAGCGCAGGCTGCTCGACCTGTACGACCACATGGACGAGGAGGCGGTGGACGAGCTCGAGGTGGTCGGGACGCCGCCGCGCCTGCTCAGCCGGTACAGCGGTCCGGTGAGGGACGAGACTGGGAGGCTGCTGGGCCGCATCGAGGTGTACAGCGACGTCACGGAGGCGCGGGCGGCGGAGCGTCTGAAGGACGAGTTCCTGTCGCTCGCCGCCCACGAGCTGAAGACCCCGATCACCTCGCTCAAGGCTTATGCGCAGCTCCTCAGGCGCAAGCCCATCGAGCAGGCTTCTCCTAAGCTGCTCACGAACGCGCTCGTCACTATAGACAGACAGGCCACACAGCTGACGCTGCTCGTCAACGACCTCCTGGACGTCTCCCGGGTCGAGACCGGCCATCTTTACCTCCGGCTGGAGGACGTGGACCTGAGCCGCCTCGTGCGCGACCTGGTCGAGCGGATGACCCCCGAGGGCACGGGTCATGCTGTCGTACTCGAGGCACCCGAGGAGGTATGGGTGCGCGCCGACCCGGCACGCGTCGAGCAGGTGGTGGTGAACCTGCTCACGAACGCGATCAAGTACTCGCCGGGCGGCGGGGAGGTCAAGGTCTCGGTGCGCCGCCAGGGCGACGAGGCCGTGGTCAGCGTTTCGGATCGGGGAATCGGGATACCGAAGGACAAGCTGCCGCACATCTTCGAGCGGTTCTACCAGGCGCACTCCACCGAGCGGTACAGCTACGGCGGGATGGGACTCGGGCTGTACATCAGCCGCGAGATCGCTCAGCGACACGGGGGACGCCTGTGGGTCGAGAGCGAGGAGGGCAGAGGCAGCACCTTCTACTTTGCTCTGAAGGCTGGCGGGAGAGAGGATGGCTGACAGGACGGTTCTGGTAGTTGACGACGACCCGGATATCCTGAGCATCGTCGAGCAGATCCTCTCGTTCGAGGGTTACAACGTGCTCACTGCGACGAACGGGCTCGAGGCGCTCGACCTGGTCGAGCAGGTGCGTCCGGAGCTGATCCTGCTGGACATGCGGATGCCTGTGATGGACGGCTGGCAGTTCGTGGGGCGGCTGCGCGCCTACCGTGACAGCCCGGTGCCGCTGCTGGTGATGACCGCGGCGACGGACGCTCGCCGACGCGCGCGGGAGGTGGGCGCGGACGGCTACATCGCCAAGCCCTTCGACATAGAGGATCTGCTGGAGAAGGTGCGGCAGCACGTGGACGCCTACGCCTGACTACGGCTGGGAGGCGAGGCGAGCGCTCGCGGCGTCGGGCGCGGGCCGGGCGGCGGGCAGCTTCCAGGCGATGACCAGAGCGGCGACGGGCAGGACGATGGCCGTCGCCCAGAAGGGCCAGGCGTGCCCGAGCGCGTCGTACAT
>CADDYR010000184.1 GCA_902810765.1 Chloroflexota bacterium | reverse complement strand
GCGGCCCTGCTCGAGATGTGCGACCTGTACGTCGGCCCGGACTCGGGACCGATGCACGTCGCGTCCGCCGTGGGCACGCCGGTGGTGAGCCTGTGGGGTCCGACGAACGAGGCGGCGTGGGCGCCGTCGGGCAGGCTGGGGGCCGCGCCGGCCTTCGTGATCCGCGCGCCCGACCGGCCGAGCCCCTGGGTGTACGTGGGCCACCGCATGGGGGAGCCACACAAGAAGGGGAACCTGGGTGGCATCGAGCCGGAGCGGGTGGTCACCGCCGCGCTCAGGCTGCTTGAGGAGGGGAAGCATGGGGACTAAGGGCAACCTGCTGGTAGGGCAATCCGGCGGATGCACCGCCGTGATCAACGCGAGCCTCGCTGGAGTGGTGGAGACGGCGCTCGCGAGCGACGCCGTGGGAGCGATCTACGGCATGAGGCACGGCATCGAGGGTTTGCTTCGGGAGGACCTGCTCGACCTCCGCCGGGAAGAGCCGGCGATCTGGGAGCGCATCAGGCGCACGCCGTCCGCCGCACTCGGTTCCGCGCGCTACAAGCTGCGGGAGGAGGACATCGAGCGCGCGGTGGACGTCCTCCGTAGACACGACATCCGGTACCTGCTGTACATCGGGGGCAACGACTCGGCCGACACGGCTCACAGGATCGCGCGCGAGGCCGCGACCAGGCGATACGAGCTGCACGCGATCTCCGTCCCGAAGACGATAGACAACGACCTGCCCTGCACCGACCACTGCCCGGGCTACGGCAGCATAGCCCGCTTCGTCTCGACTGTAACACAGGAGATCGGGCTGGACACGGAGGCGATGCGGCGCGTGGACCCCGTGAAGATACTCGAGGTGATGGGACGCGATGCCGGATGGGTCGCGGCCTCCGCAGCGCTGGGCAGGCGCCACCCCTCCGAGGCGCCCCACCTGATCTACCTGCCCGAGCGGCCGCTGTCGCGCGAGCGCTTCCTGCGGGACGTGTGGGAGTGTTACAACACCCACGGCTACGTCGTCGCGGTGGTGACCGAGACCGTGCGCGACGAGCGGGGCGAGAGCATCGCCCGCACGGACCCCGTGTTCAGCCGGGATGCCTTCGGCCATCGTTACCTCACGGGAGCGGCGAGCTACCTGTGCGACCTGGTCGCCCGCGAGCTGGGGCTGAGGGCCAGGTTCGACAAGCCCGGCACGATCCAGCGGATGTCCATGGCGTTGGCGAGCGAGGTGGATCTGGACGACGCCTACATGGTCGGCCGGCACGCCGTTACGGCCGCGCTCGAGGGAGAGAACGACAAGATGGTCACCATCGAGAGGCTGAGCGATCGGCCGTACCGGGCCAGGGCCGGGCTGGTGGAGCTCGAGAAGATCGCGAACCGGCAGCGACTCCTGCCGGACGAGTTCATCACAGAGCGCGGCAACCACGTCACCTGGGAGTTCGTGGACTACGCGATGCCGCTCATCGGCGGAGAGGCCGCGAGTTACCCCCGGCTGGCCGGGATGCGCGCGGGTTAGACAGCTTCTGTGCGATCCGGGGCGAACCTCAACCGGTTCTAACCGGTTTCTAAACCTGTTCTAACGCCTCTCTAACCCGCCCGAGGACTCGGGGCCATATAATATGACTAGCCGAATCCCCCGGAGGTCGGGGGAGCGGGGGACCCAGGTACTTGGGGTGAAGCTCGCGCTGGTGCGAGCCGGGTAGCTCTTTCGACCCGAACCCGTCAGCTAACCTCGCAGGCGATCGGAAGAGGCAGTGTGGCCCCTATCCCGCAAGGCCCTCCGGGCCTTCCCACGCCCTGCCTCCAAGCACATAGGGAGGATCATTGTGCCTTCTGAGATCGCTACCAGCGCTCCATCCGCCGTCGTGCCCGCTCTGAACGAGGTGATGAGCGTGGATGTCCTCCGCGAGAGTCTTCGCGGCGGGCTCGAGGTCGTGAGCAGCGACGGGCAGAGGATCGGCAGGACCGTGCGCGCGTGGTACGGCGACGACCCGGGAGAGCGACACAGCCTGCCTCAGCGCGAGGCCGCCACGGGCGTCGAGGACCCCGAGGCGAGCGTGCCCGACGCCGTCGTGGAGGTGCTGTCCGAGGAGCGGGGCACGCTCTACGTGCCGCATCAGGCTATTGGCTCGATCTCGGAGGGGCAGCTGACGCTCAGGGTCGACCGGTGGGCCGTGGGCGCGAGCTCGTGGGACCGGAAGCCGCCCTGGATGCTGTCGGACGCCGAGAGGCAGCCGGTAGTGGAAGATGAGGCACGCCCTTCCCTCGCGCGCCGGATGCGGAGCCTTCTGGCCGGCGCGACATCGCGCGTGCATCGCACCCAGGCGTGAGGACGATCCGTGAGAGGCACGGCTCGATGAGCTTCGAGGGCGCGAACGAGTGATCAGCCCCACACACAGGCGCGAGCACGGCTACGCCTGGCCCCTCTCAGAGCCGGTGGCAGTGCTGCTCCTCTGTCTCTCGCTGCTGATCTCGCTCGTGCCCGTCGGCGCAATCGCCCGGTTCCTGCCGATATTCTCCAAGCCGCCGATGGCCTCCGCCGGCCCCACCCGCGTGGTGTCCAAGCTCATCGGCCCCGGCTCGAGCAACGACACCGTGTCCAGATGGGACGTGCAGGGAGCAGATCTGGGCAGCATGTTCTCGTACCACGGCCGCGTATACATGGTGTTCGGAGACACGATCGGCCGCTCGGCAACCTTCCCGTTCTCGTTCCGCGTGCCGGCGCTTCAGAGCGACTGGCGCAGCAACACGATGGCCTGGACCGACGACTCCGACCCGAGCGACGGTCTCACGCTCGCGGGGATGATCTCCGACCGGCCGGGGCACGCAAAGGAGCTGCTGGCCTCGAAGAAGCAGGTGGGGATCGAGCAGACGGTGATCCCCAGCTACGGGGTGGCGGTCGGCGACCGGATGTACCTGTTCTACGAGTCCATCGCGAAGTTCGAGGAGCCCGGGGAGTGGGTCACGAACTACTCGGGCATCGCCTACTCGGACGACGGCGGCCACACCTGGCACGACGCGCTCAGCGTGACGTGGCCGGGCGAGAGCAATTTCGCGCAGGTGGCGGTCGTGAAGCAGGGAGGGTACGTGTATCTGTTCGGCATTCCGCACGGGCGATTCGGCAGCGCCGAGCTCGCGCGCGTGCCCCGGTCGCGCGTGCTCGAGATGGACGCGTACCGCTACTGGAACGGCCGGAGCTGGGTAGCGGACGCTTCCTCGGCGGCGGTCGTGGTGCCGGCGCCCGTGGGCGAGCTGTCGGTGCGATGGAACTCGTACCTCCACAAGTGGATCGTGATGTACCTGAACGACGAGGAGAACTACATCGCGCTGCGCACCTCGGACTGTCTGGTGGGACCGTGGAGCGCGCCGAGGGTCGTCGCGACCGCGGACCAGTACCCCGAGCTGTACGGGCCGTTCATGACTCCGCGCTGGAACGACGGCCCCGACGTGTACTTCACTATGTCCATGTTCGGGCCGTACAGCGTCTACCTGATGCACACGAGGCTCGAGGGCATCCCGAAGGGCAGCGGCCCCGAGAGGTGCATCTCGCCCTAGCCCGCCCTCTCGAGCACGGCCCCGAAGGAGCCGCCCATGTGGTGCTTGTGGGGCCAGGTCCTCAGATATCCCTCCGGCGTGAGGAGGTCGTCCGGCACGAGCCCACGCGATGAGATCGCCCCGAACTCGGGGTGGGTGGCGAGAAAGTCCCCGACGACCTCCTCGTCCTCCTCCGGCTCAGTGGTGCACGTGGTGTACACGAGCCTTCCGCCGGGACGGAGCAGCTCCGCGGCGTGGCCGAGGAGCCCTGCCTGGAGCCTCACGAGGTCGGCTATGTCCCCCTCGCGCCTTCGCCAGCGCGCGTCGGCGGTGCGACCGAGCATCCCAAAGCCGGAGCACGGCGCGTCCACGAGCACCCGATCCACCTCCGATACGAGCTGCACCGTCCGGCCGTCGGCGGCGACCGTCTCGACGACCGAGATGCCGAGGCGCTCGCAGTTGGCACTCACCAGCGCCAGGCGCGACGGATGCACGTCCACCGCGATCAGCCTGCCCTCGTCGTTCATCTCAGCCGCAAGCTGCGTGGTCTTCCCTCCGGGCGCCGCGCAGAGGTCCACGACCGTCTCGCCCGGCTGGGGAGCGACGAGCGAGGCCGCGAGGACGGAGCTCTCGTCCTGGACGACGAACAACCCTTCAGAATACGAAGCCAGGTCCCGTATACCGACACCGTCGGGCAGCCCATCCACTATGAGGCAGTGCGAGGCATACGGCGCCGGGTGGGCGGCCACGCCGTCTTCGGCAAGGCGCTCCAGCAGAGCGTCCGCATCGGTCCTGAGCGTGTTCGCCCTCACACACAGCGGCCAGGGCGAGTCGTTCGCCTCGCACAGCCGTATCGTCTCCTCCACGCCGAGGCGCTCGATCCATCGCCTCACCATCCAGCGGGGGTGGCTGTACACCACGGCTATGTGCTCCACCGGATCGGCCTCGAGAGAGGGGTACTCGATGGAGCCTCGCTCGGATGCGAGCCTCCGGAGGATCGCGTTGACGAGGCCCGCCGTGCCGCGATGGCCGAAGCGCTTGGCCAGCTCGACGCACTGGTGCACGACGACCTCGGTCCGCGCGCCGGAGAGGAACATGACCTGGTAGGCCCCGAGGCGAAGCAGGTTGCGTATCCAGGGCGTGAGGCGCCCAATACCGCCGCGCACGTAGAGGTCGAGCACCCAGTCGAGGCGCCCCCGCCACTGGAGCGTGCCCCGGACGAGCTGCCGGACGAGGTCGCGCCCCTCGCCGGACTCGTAGTCCAGGAGGCGAGTGGCGTAGGCGCCCTCGGCCTCTACGCGGTACAGGATACGGAGCGCCCGCTCGAGCGCGGGGCGCAGAGCTCTGTGCTGTGTCACCAGACCAGTATAGGCAATGGCGTCCGCGGTACGTGGTAGACTGACGCTGAAGCCATCCGGAGAGGGTGCTTGAGACAGTTAGGCGGGAAGAGGCTCAAGGACTTCCTGAGGCGCGACGTGCGACCGCCCCTCGATCTGGTGTTCGTGCTGCAGGACCTCGAGGATCCGGTGAACGTGGGCGCGGCCTTCAGGATCGGCGACGGCGTCGAGGTCACGGAGCTCGTGCTGGCGGGCTCCACTCCGTGTCCGCCGAACGAGACGATACACGGGGTCGGCCGCGGCACGCACCGGCGCGTCAGGTGGCGGCACGCCGAGTCGGCGCAGGATGCGGTGCTGGAGCTCAGGGGCCTGGGCTACACGTGCTACGCACTCGAGACGACCGACGCCTCGCAGGCCTACCACCGGGTCGAGTATCCTGAGAAGGTGTGCCTGGTGGTAGGCAACGAACACCACGGCGTCACGACACGCACGCTGTCGGCGTGCAACGGTGCGCTGTACATCCCGATGTACGGCAGGATCCACTCCCTGAACGCGCACGTCGCGCTCGCGATCGTCGCCTACCACTGCCTCCACAGCCGCGCTGGCCCGGCTCAGACCTGAGCCATCCGCGGAGCCCCCGCACCTGTCCCAGGCGTCGGCTCGGAGTGGCGGCTGCGACCGGGGGCGATCTACCCCTCCGCCCTCAGGAGCAGGATCGCCGAGTCCTCCTCACGAAGCTCCCGGAACCTCAGGCCGTCCGCCATGAGGCGCTGCCCGCTCGCGCGCTCCTCCCTCGGTTGGGTCAGCCAGCGCACTTCGTACTCCCTTCCGGGATCGAGCTCCCGGAACCTCAGCACGCGCTCGCTCTCACCCCCGTCCAGCCGAAACACGAACGCCAGGTGCTCCGAGCCGTCGGGCAGGGCGTACTGGAAGCCCGCCCACCTGTCGCCCCGCCCATCCCGCCTCGGCTGCTCCGTCAGCCTGTACAGATCTCCCTCGCGCACGAACCGCCTCACAACGTCCTTGTACAGGTTTACGTGCCACCTCAGCCTGTCGGCCACCCAGCCGGGGAGCTCGGGCAGCCTCTGGGAGAGCCCGAACGCCCCGAGCATCCCTATCCTCGTGTAGTAGTCGAGCTGATGGGGCGCGAGCTCCGGGGAGCGAGGATCGAACGTCTGCCGAGGGTGCTCCGTCCTCCACTCGGACCAGCTCCAGTGCAGGCACGCGTCGGGCGCGAGCATCGTGCTCGCCCCCCACCTCAGCTGGAGGCCGTGCTCCGGCCAGTCGGGGTCGCTCAGGAACGTCAGGTGGGTCCGCCTTATCAGCCCGAGATCTATCCTGAGCCCTCCGGAGGAGCAGCTCTCGAGCACCACCTGGGGATGCCGCGCCCTCAGCCGCTCCAGCACCTGATAGTAGCCCCGGTAGTGCTCGTAGAGCCCGTCGCCCCGCCCGTGCCCGTGGTCCTCACGGTCGCAGCCGGGGCCGGGGTCCACGTTGAAGTCGAGCTTGATCCAGTCGCATCGGTACTCCGTGATCAGGCGCTCGAGCGTGCGCAGAGCCCACTCGCGCGCCGCTGGGCAGCCGAAGCAGACGTAGCCCAACGGCTCGCCGGAGCGCAGGGCGAGGAGCTCGGGGTGCTCCTCCGCCAGGCGCGCCCGGTGGCCCACCGCCTCGATCTCGCACCACAGCCCGAAGCTCATGCCCCCCTCGTGGACGTAGTCCGACAGGGCCCGGATGCCCTCGGGGAAGCGCTCCGTGTTCACGACGTCCCAGTCGCCGCGGTAGTCGTACCAGTGTCCCTGGGGAGGACCGAACCAGCCCGCATCGAGCGTGCACACGTCCACACCGATCTCTCGGGCAACGTCCGCGTTCCGCCTGAACACCTCCGAGCTGATCTCCTCGTCCTCGTAGGGCCACCAGTGGTTCCACTCGACGGGCAGGCTCGTCGAGAGCTCGTTGCGGGGAGCCCAGTGCCTCCTCCAGACCCTCGCGTACCGGGTGGAGACGGTGTTCAGTCCGGCGTCCCCGCCCAGGGCCAGCGCGACGTGAGGGCTCTCCATCGTCTCGCTGGGCAGGAGCTGCTTCGAGAACCCTTCCTCCGGAAGGCCACATCTCAGCCGATACCCTCCCCGATCCAGGGGCTCGAAGCGGACGGCCCAGTTGCCCGACCACATCACGCTCCCGGCGAGCACCTCACCGTCGTCTCTGAACAGAGCGAACCACGGATGCGTGCCGTTGGACGAGCGACCGGAGCGGCTCCCGAGCCTCACGGGCCCGGTGAGCGGAGCACGGACCGGCTCGAACTCCCTCCCCCAGGCTCCCGTGAAGTACATCAGCTCGTGCGCGCCCTCTCGTACGTCCAGCGAGATCGAGTCCAGCCGCTCGATCCTCACGGCCCCGGACCCCCGGTTCGAGATCGTCGTCCACGCCTCGAGGAGCGCCTGGTCGCGATAGAGGACGAAGTGTACCTCGACGGCGATGCCGCGGGGCTCGTGGACCATCTCGACCCGGAGGTGGTCCACCCCTGGCTCCGGCTCCATCACCTCGGCGCTCCGCACGACGAGCCCGGGCGTCTGGCCGTCCATCCTCTGCCCGTCGACGTGCGCGGAGAACACCGGGCTCGTGGGCTGCTCGCCGGTCCAGGCTCTCGCGCCCCCGCGGCCGCACCGCCGTATCGTCAAGCCTTGGCGCACTTCCAGCTCGAGCACGAGCCCGGCGCTGGACAGTCCGATCCGACCCCTCTCCCTCATCTGCGGATCCCTTCCTTGCCCATCGGGTTGGTATTGTAGCGGACGCTGGAGGCCCTCCCATCAGGAACCGCTCTGAACGTCCTCCCGCTCCGCGGCCTCGCGCGCCGAGATGCTGAGGCGTAGCCGGCGCGCCAGCGGATCGAGGCACCCGCTGTACGAGCGGGAGGAGCTCGAGGTCTCCGAGCCCCCTTGGACCACGAGACGAGCACACGCAGAGCCGGTCGGGGTGAGCTGGTCAAGAGGATCGTGCGGACGGGAGCGACGCCTGTCCCTGTGAACAGGAGGTGGTGGCGGGGCCGGCCGTGGAGTGCAAGGACCGGCCCGTCGGGAGAGCGTCCCTCTCGCGGTGTCAAGAGCGCGAGCCTAGCGTGCTGTCGCGGCTGACCCGTCGCATCCGCACGACTCCCTGATCATGAGGCGGGTGGGCAGCACCATCCGGCGCGGCTTGCCCGTCCATCGCCCCTCGAGCCGGTCGAGGAGCAGCTCGGCGGCCCGCGCGCCGAGCTCGGCGGCGGGCTGGCGCACGAGCGTGAGCCTGGGGCGCAGCAGGCCGGCCAGGTCGAAGT
>CADDYR010000183.1 GCA_902810765.1 Chloroflexota bacterium | reverse complement strand
GGTCGGGGTGCTCGCGGAGCACTGCCTCCGCCGCCACGGCCCTCAGGAACGTCTCGTGCGCGAGGTCCTCCGCGGCCTCGCGGTCGTTCAGCGAGAGCGCGAGCGCGACCGTGAGCTCCTGGGCGTGCCTGCGATACAGCTCCCCGACCAGGTCGTCCAACGCCGCCCTCCCGAAGCTACATACCCTCCGTATAGTACCTGTACGCGACCGGTCCCGGGGTTTACACGCGGCGGCTCGGAGAGCGCACCAGCAGGTGATGAGGAGCATTTCGAGAGGTATCTGAGGGCAGTCCTGATATAACTTGACAAGGGTAGTTAGATTTTGTATAGTTAGGCTATCAGAAGAGTGGGCGAGACCCTCGCCCCGACAGACACTCAGACACCGCAAGGAGGATAGAGGGCATGTCTCTTCAGAGGTGGGATCCCTTCCGCGACATGTTCAGGCTGCGCGACGCCATGGACCGTCTCCTTGAGGAGAGCTTCGTCAGGATGCCCGGTGTGCCGCAGGCCTTCGGCATGCCGATAGACGTGGAGGAATCCGACAACGACTATACCGTCACGGCGACCCTTCCGGGCTTCAGGCCGGAGGACGTGAACGTCTCCATCGTCGGGGACACGCTCACCATCTCTGCCGAGAAGAAGTCCGGGGATGAGCAGCAGGGCGCGAACTACCTGCTCAGGGAGCGTCGGACCGGCTCGGTCAGCCGCACGATCACCTTCCCCGCCCGAGTACAGGCGGACGCCGCGAGCGCGCGCTACGAGAACGGCGAGCTGATCCTCACCGTTCCGAAGGCCGAGGAGATGCGGCCGAGGCAGGTGAAGGTCGAGATCGGCAGTGGCAAGAAGGAGCTCGCGGGCACGACCTCGAGCCAGAGCTGACACCATCCCGGGGGGAGGTGCAAAGCCTCCACCCTAGTCCAGTCCCGCTGAGCCGGAGCCTGCCACAGGCTCGTCGGGGCGTATACATCACCGCGGGCGGAGGGGGCACGTGCCCCCTCCGCCCGCTCCCTGTCCTCGGCCCATCGCCCTTTGTGACGCTGGAGCGGCGATTGCTACCATGGGTCAGGTATGACCACGACTCTGGCACCCAGCGAGGCCGCCCGCAGGCGATGGGCCGTCGCGGTCCCGCGGGACGTACCGGCGGTGATCGCCCTGACCATCCTGACCGTGGCGGCCATGTGGGCGCAGCTCACGGGCGGGACAGAGACCGGGCAGGACGCCGCCGCGTTCTTCTACCCCATGTTCTCCTTCCTGGGGCGCAGCCTGCGCGCCGGACAGATACCCGTCTGGAACCCGCATCAGCTCGCCGGCACCCCGTTCGCGGGAGATCCACAGTCCGGATGGATGTACTTCCCGGCGATGGTCCTGTTCTCGCTGCTCTCGCTGCCCCTCGCGGCCAAGGCGTACCTGCTCCTGCACCCGCTCATCGCGGGACTCGGGATGTACGCGCTCGCCCGTGTGCTCGGCCTCCCCCCGATCCCGGCGCTGCTCTCCGCGGTGGCGTTCGAGTTCTCGAGCTTCCTGTACGAGCGCAACATCTGCTGCTTCGCGTACTCAGGCGTGTACGTCTGGCTGCCGCTGATCATCCTCGGCGCCGAGCTGGCGATCCGCAGCGTCCGCTGGCGCTCGAAGCTCCTGTGGCTGGGCGTGTCGGGCTTCGCCCTGGGCCAGGTGCTCTCGATCTGGCTGGGGCAGGGATCGTACTACGCTCTGCTCGCGCTCGGCGGATACGTGGCGTACCGCACGCTGTTCTCCCCACCGCCGTCCATCCGATCCATCCCGGGCCGCCTCGTCGCGCTCGTGACCCACGGGGCCCTCCTGCTCCTGTTCGGGTTCGGGCTCGCGGCCGCCGGGCTGCTCCCGCGGATCGAGTACAACCTCCGCTCGAACCTCGCGCTCGGCTATTCGGTGAGCCCGAAGGGAGAGGGCGGCTGGGGGCCCGACGACTGGGCAAAGCTCCTGAACGTGCACGACTGGCGCTACGCGGGCGGGGCGGTCGTCGCGCTCGCGGTGATCTCGCTGCTCGTCGCGCACAGACGTGCGGGCGTGCCCTACTGGGCGCTGCTCTCGCTGTGCACCCTCGTGCTTGCGGGGCAGGGGCCGACGCCCCTGCACTGGGTGTTGTACCACGTCCTCCCGGGCTTCGCGCGCCTCCACCCCCACGTCCCGGAGCGCGTGCTCGTCATCCTCTATCTCGGCCTCGCGCTGATGGCGGGGGCCACGCTCGCCCACCTCTTCGAGTCGCGAGTCAGGACGGTGTTTCTCGTGCTCGTGCCCGTGCTCGGTACCCTCGCGCTCAGGCACCAGGGGGTACATCTTCCGCACGACGCACTCGTCGCGGTCGCGCTCGTGGTGATCGCCATCGTCCTAGCGCCGTTCGCGGGGAGGGTCGCCGGGGGCAGGACGGCGCTGTCGCTCGCGCTCGTGCTCGTCGTGATGGGAGACCTGTGGGTCGCGGACCACGGCATCGTCGCCAGCGAGCACGGGTTCTTCGCGAAGGTGAAGGTGGACCTCTCGCGCTACTACGATCCGGGACCAGCCGGGCGCTTCCTGCTCGCTCAGCAGAAGCGTGACGGCCCGTTCCGATACTACGGCTACGATCCGGCGCTGAGGTACATGGGCATGCTCTACAGGTTCCAGTTCGCCCAGCCGGTGACCAAGGGGATACTCGTGAACAACCGGGCGACCGTCCTCGGGCTCCAGGACGTGCAGGGCTACGACCCCATACAGCTCGAGGAGTACGTCAGGTACATGGAGGCGGTGAACGGCGGGTCCCGCGACTACCGGGGTGCGCACGTGTACCCCGACGGCATCGGGTCGCCGCTTCTGGACCTCCTGAACGCGCGCTACGTCGTGGTGCCCGACCAGGACGTGACGAGCCGCAAGGACCTCGCGAGGCTCGAGGGGATGTACCCGACGGTGTTCGACGACGGCAGGGTAAAGGTGCTCGAGAACCTTCGAGCGCTGCCGCGCGCGTGGATCGTCCACTCGGCCCGGAAGGTCTCGGACCGAGACGCGCTTCGGCTCCTCGCCTCGGGGCGTGTGGACCCCAGACGCACAGCCCTTCTGAGCACTTCGCCCCCTCGGCTCTCCCCGGGCGCGGGGAGCACGAGCGTCAGGACCTACGAGGCAGGCCGTATAATGGTGCGAACACACTCGACGGCACCGGGCTTGCTAATGCTGAGCGAGATCTACTACCCGGCGTGGCACGCGTACGTGGATGGCACGCCCGTGCGGATGTATCGCGCGGATTACGCGCTCAGGGCCGTGCCCGTGCCCGCGGGTGAGCACACCGTCGTGCTCGGGTTCGAGTCGGGGGCTCTGAAGCTCGGGCTTCTGATCTCGCTCGCGACCTACGCGGTGCTGATGGCGCTCGCGGCATCGCTGGTGCTCGCTCGTCGGGGAACGAGGGGTGGCGGAACAGGCGTCGGGTGACCATTATCAGGTTGTGATGAGGCTATTGCGCAGACGCGGATATCCTCCGCCCGACGAGGCGGACGCCGCACGGTACGACGATTCGGACATATCGGTCATCGAGAGGCCGAGGCTGGCGCGCGGGGGCGTGTCGCGCGGCCTCTTCCTGCTCTACCGGGCGTTCTGGCGGCGCGGCTACGCCGACGTGGTCTCGTGCCTAGTCCTGCTCGGGCTCACGATCGCCGGCATCTGGCCCCAGATCTCCGGCGGCGTGGCCATCGGGCTGGACTCCTCGACACAGTTCTATCCTCGGTACATATACCTCGGTGAGCACCTGAGGGCGGGCGAGCTGCCCGTGTGGAACCCGTACCAGTTCGCCGGCACCCCGTTCATAGGCGATCCCGAGTCCGGCTGGATGTACCTGCCCGCGATGATCCTGTTCACCCTGCTCCCGATGGTGCTCGCAGCGAAGGGGTACGTGTTCTTCCACCTGCTGTTCGCCGGGCTCGGGCTGTACGCTCTCGCCCGCGTGCTCGGGATGGGCTATCTGGGAGCGGTGCTCGCCGCGATCTCCTACGAGTTCTCCAGCTACTTCTTCGAGCGGAACATCTGCTGCTTCACCTACACGGGCGTCATGCTCTGGCTGCCGCTGGCGATACTGTGCGCCGAGCTTGCGATCCGCAACCGCTCGTGGACCATGAGGCTGTTCTGGTGCGCGCTCGCCGGGCTCGCCGCCAGCCAGATGCTCACGATATGGCTGGCTCAGGGCGCCTACTACGGCTACATCGCGCTCGGCGGATACATGGCCTACCGCACCCTCGTCTCCCCGCCCCCGAACGTCCGGGACATCCAGTCCGGACTCGTGACCCTCTTCGCCACCGGGGCGATCGTCGTCGTGATGTCCGGCGCGCTCGCCGCGGCCGCGCTGCTGCCGGACCTCCAGTTCAACCTGGTCTCGACCCTCTCCGGCGGCTACTCGGGCACGCAGCAGGCTCAGGTCGGCGGGCTGGGACCGTCGGCCTGGTTCTACCTGCTGTCCCGAGGGGTGAGCGGCACGTTCTACATGGGAGGCACGGTGCTGGCGCTCGCGCTCGTCGCGCCCTTCGTCGCGCGAAAGCGCTCCGCCGTGCCCTATTGGGCGCTGCTCGCCGTGTGCACCCTCGTGCTCGCGGGGCAGGGGCCCACCCCGCTCCACTGGCTGCTGTACCACGTGCTGCCGGGGTTCTCGCAGCTCCACCCGCACGACCCCGAGCGCATCATGATGCTGTTCTACCTCGCCACGTCGCTGATGGCGGGGGCCACCCTGAACTACCTGCCGGCGCGCGGCAGCAGGCTCCTGTGGATGCCGCTCCTGCCGGCGGCGCTGCTGGTGGGGATCGTGGCCGCCGAGGCTCTCTCGCAGAAGGCGTTCATCCCCGCCGCTTCGCTCCTGTTCCTCATCCTCGGGCTCATCTTCCTCGAGGCGTACCCCCGGATACAGTCGTTCAGGCGCGCCGCGGCGGTCGTGATGATCCTCCTGGTCGCGCTCGACCTGATCACCGCCGGGCAGGAGGTCCTCGCAAAGGGGCCGGGACACGAGAAGACGGTGGACCTGGCGGCTTACTACGCGCCGACGGGAGCCGCGCGCTTCCTCGAGCAGAAGGGCCGTCACGAGCTGTTCAGATACTACGGCTACGACCCGGGCCTGGCCGTGCGCGACATCCAGGACCCGCAGCAGATCGTGCTGTACCGCTACTACTTCGCGGATCCGCGCGCCGCCGCGCTGGTCGTGAACAACCGCGCGACGGTACAGCGCGTTCAGAGCATCCAGGGGTACAACCCGCTGCAGATATCCGGCTACGCGAGCTACATCAACGCGCTCAACCAGCAGACGCAGGACTACCGCAGCCTGTACGTGCTGCCGCTCGGCGTCGGCTCGCCGCTCGTGGACCTCCTCGACGTCCGGTACGTGATCGTCCCCGCGAAGACGCCCCCCAACCGGCCGGACCTGGACACGCTGAACACGATCTACAAGGCCGTCTACAGCGACGGCCAGGTGAAGGTGCTCGAGAACCCGAACGCCCTGCCCCGCGCCTGGATCGTGCACTCGGCGCGCCAGGCATCGGACGACGAGCAGATGTACCTCGTCAGTATGGGGCTCGTGGACCCCGGCAAGACGGCGCTGCTGGGGAGCCGGGTGACGGGCCTGACCCGGCCGTCGGACCCGGCGCAAGATCGCGCGGTGGTCACGGAATACCGGCAGGTCCGGATCGCGATCCGGACCACCACAGGTGCGCCCGGCATCCTGATGCTCAGCGAGGTCTACTATCCGGCGTGGCACGCGTACGTGGACGGCCACCGGGCACAGGTGCTCCGCGCCGACGGCGCGCTCAGGGCGGTGAGGATCCCGGCCGGCACCCACACGGTGGAGTTCCGCTTCGAGTCGCCCGCGCTCACCGCGGGCCTGATCACGAGCCTCCTCGCCTATATCGCGCTCGGGGCGATCGTCGTG
Source organism: Chloroflexota bacterium (assembly GCA_902810765.1). Lineage (GTDB taxonomy): Bacteria > Chloroflexota > Chloroflexia > Thermobaculales > Thermobaculaceae > CADDYR01. The sequence goes on along the minus strand of CADDYR010000183.1, from coordinate 2,275 downwards.
CTCGCGGCCGCGCGGCGGTGGAGGTGGACGCGCCCTCGCGCCCCGCACTCCCGGCCCGGCCCTGGTGCCGAAATTGCTTGATCGCCTGAGCATATGGCCGCGCGAGAGACAACCCATACGGATCGAACGATGAGGCTCGAGGAGGTGCCGTGCAACCTGTGCGGCGGCACGAGCCGGTCGGTCGTGCTCGAGGCCAACTGCCCCGGCAGCAGCCTGTCGCCCGAGGTGTTCGCCTGCACCAACTCCCACGTCGCAAGTCACGGGCGGATCGTCCGCTGCAACGACTGCGGTCTCGTGTTCACCAGCCCTCGGCCGACCGCCGACGAGGTCCTCGACATGTACGAGGGCGTGGAGGACGAGACGTACCTGCGGGAGGAGGCGGCGCGCGTCGCCACGTTCCGCCACAGCCTGCTCGGAGTCAGGCAGCGCGAGCCGCGCGGCAGGCTGCTCGACGTCGGGTGCTACGTGGGCACCTTCCTCGAGGTCGCGCGCGAGTCCGGCTACGAGGTCGCGGGCGTCGAGCCGTCGCGCTGGGCCGCCGAGCACGCCCGCGTGCGCGGGTTCGAGGTGCTCCCGAGCCTGAGGGAAGCGGACCTTCCTCCCGGGAGCTTCGACGTCGCGACCGTCTGGGACGTGATCGAGCACCTGACTGACCCGCTCGGCGAGCTGCGCCTGCTCCACCGCGCGCTGAGGCCCGGCGCGCTGGTAGCGCTCACCACCATGAACGTGGAGTCCCTCGTCGCCCGCCTGCTCGGCCCCCGCTGGCCCTGGTACATGATGATGCACCTGTACTACTTCACTCCGAAGACGATGTCCCGTATGCTCGAGCGGGCCGGGTTCGAGGTCGAGGGAGTGGAGCCCCACGTGCGCGTCGTGCACGCCCGGTACCTCGTGTCCAAGCTGGGGGCCTGGGCGCCCGCGCTCGGAGGAGTGGCGGCGGCCCTGACGGAGGCGCTCGGGGCGGGAGATGTGAGGGTGCCGATCAGCCTCGGCGACCTGATGGTGGTGTACGCCCGCGCCAGATAGCTCCTGGCAACACATCTGCTGTGGGGCAAGGACCAGCGTCCGGGGTGCACGGACTTCGCAGAACGCTTCGAAAGGACGGTGGGAAGATGAACATTCCGGGCATGAGCCTTGTGAACCGGGCAAAGGCGACCGGCAACCAGGTCATCGTGCCGGGCACTCGCGAGCTCGGCGTGGTGGACTTCTTCATCCTGACGTTCAAGCAGGCGGGCAAGGACAACCTCGCCGCCTTCGCGGGCAGCCTCGTGTACAGCGCGGTCTTCGCTGTATTCCCCTTCATGACTCTGCTGCTCTCGATCCTCGGCATGTTCCACATGACCGGGCTCATCAACACGCTGGTCAGCCAGGCCGGCCCAGCGATGCCCTCCGCCGCGCTCGATCTCATCAACCACACCATCCGACCGATCGCGAGCTCGAACGCGACCGGCGCGTTCACGCTCGGGGCGATCATCTCGATCATCGCGGCGCTGTGGAGCGTCTCGGGCGGCTTCCGCTCGATCATGACCGCGATGAACGTCATGTACAACGTCGAGGACCAGCGCCCCTTCTGGAAGAAGTACCTAGTCTCGATCCTGCTCTCCATCCTCGCGGTGGTGCTGCTGATCGCCGCGCTGGTCCTGCTCGTGTTCGGCGCGAGCATCGGCGAGGCGATCGCGGGATACGTCGGGCTGGGCAGCGTGTTCAAGGTCGTGTGGAACGTGCTGCGCTGGCCGGTGCTCGCGTTCTTCGTGCTGCTCACGTTCGCGGTGATGTACTACTTCGCCCCCGACGTGAAGGGGCGCAGGTTCCCGCTCTTCAGCGTCGGCACTGTGCTCACGCTGATCCTCTGGCTGCTCTTCTCGCTCCTCTTCTCCGCCTACGTGAACAACTTCGGCTCGTACAACAAGACGTACGGCACGTTCGCGGGCGTCGCGATCTTCCTGCTGTACCTGTACTACTCGTCGTACATCCTGCTCATGGGCGCGGAGATGAACCAGGTGATTGAGAACCACTCGCCCGACCGGCCGGCCGCGCCACCCCGCGACGACGATACCCGTGCCGGCAGCAACGCGAGGGAGCGGGGCAGCCCGCGACAGGGGCAGCCCGATAATTCGAGAGCGCGCGGGGCCGAAGGCCGGACCAGCACCGATCCTCTTCGGCACGTCACGCGCATCCCCGGCGCGGAGGCGGGGCGGCCGGAATCGCAGGGCCGGACAGCGCCCTTCAGGGTCCACCGAGCTCTCGACGCCGACGCCCCGCCGGTGCAGTCACC
>CADDYR010000182.1 GCA_902810765.1 Chloroflexota bacterium | reverse complement strand
CACCCCCTCCCGCCACGCGACCACCTCGGTGTGCCGCAGGGGCACAGGAGGTGTCACCTGCCTGGTGTCGTCCGCGTCCATCGTTGTTCCCCTTCGATAGCTAACCGGGGGAGATCCCCATCTCCCCCGGTCCGTCGAGTCAGTCTCACTGCGCACGGCTCGTGCCACGCGCTGAGACGGCCCGCATCCGGGTCCGCCCGCTCCCCTCGGCCCGGCCTCGCCACCCTCCGACTTTATGTAGACCAGTAGATCGCACGGCTCTTTATGGGGCGCCGCCGGCGACCGAGTCCTTGCGCGACTGCAACGTGCATCGTGACCAAAGTGTAAGAAAAGCGACAACGCGCTGTCAGGACTCTGCAGGGATGTACCCACTACACTGGTCTCTGTGGGCCGCTCGTGTCGGCCACGACGCGAGCACAGCGAGTCAGGACGGTTGCGAAAGAGCGAGAAAGGACCAACGGGGCCGATGAAAAGTGCCAGGACAGTGCTGATCGTGGACGACGACACACTCACGGTGAGGCTACTGGAGTTCGTCCTGCGGAGCGCCGGGCTGAACGTCTTGTGCCTTCACGATGGGCGCTCGGCGCTGGATGCGGTCCGCGAGCATCGGCCCGATCTGGTCCTCGCCGACGTCGCGATGCCCGAGATGTGCGGCGACGAGCTCTGCCGCACGATCAAGGACGATCCCCTAACCCGCCAGACCCTCGTGGCGCTCATGAGCTCGGACGAGCTGGCCGGGTGGGACACGCTCGGGGCGGTGTGGTTCGTGCGAAAGCCCCTCGACGTGTGTGCGCTCGGAGCGCGGGTGCTCGAGGTGTTGGGCGGCCCGGACCCGCCGGACGCGATGGCCGCATTTGCCTGAGCCAGACCTCCACCGTTTCTGAACGTCGCCGCCTTATGCTACGGACGGCTACGAATCGTGGGCAGATAGTGACGGTGCTGAAAGGATTGGCATGTCCCCCCAGGACAACGAGCGGATAGTCCGCAGGGTGTTCGAGGAGCTGTGGGCTGGAAGGCTGGAGACGGCCCGAGAGATCTTCTCGCCGGATTACAGGTCGCACGGTCCGGAATGGAGGAGCCTGGCATTCCGGGGAGCGAACAGCGCGGAAGACGTAATTCTGTTCGTGAGCGCCATCCGTGCGGCTTCCTCCGACATCCGGTTCGAGCTCGACGAGGTGGTCGCGGAGGGCGATCTCGTGGTCGCGAGATGGGTCGCGACCGGGACGCACACGGGCGCGTTCGAGGGACTGGAGCCGACGGGCAGGGTCGTGCGGCTCGAGGGCACGATGCTCTACCGCTTGAGGCAGGGCCTGATCGTCGAGGGCTGGCACTCCTGGGACTACCAGGACCTGATGCGCCAGGTCAATCAGGAGACGATGTGCAGCTAGCGAGATCCTCTAGTGGCTTCCTCTGGCACACCTGATGCTATGACGTGCAGAACGATCCTTTCGGGAGGTGATGCAGTCATGGCAATCGTGGAGCAGAGCATCGAGGTGAACGTTCCGGTCCGTGTGGCCTACAACCAGTGGACGCAGTTCGAGAGCTTCCCGAGCTTCATGGAGGGCGTGAAGGAGGTCAGGCAGCTCGACGACAAGCACCTGCACTGGCGCGCCGAGATATCCGGACGGGAGCACGAGTGGGACGCGGAGATAGACGAGCAGATCCCGGACAAGAGGATCGCCTGGCACAGTACGTCGGGGGCCGCCAACGGTGGGGTCGTGACCTTCCATTACATTGACGACGATACGTGCCGGGTGAGCCTCCAGCTCGAGTACGAGCCGGAGGGAGCTCTGGAGAAGGCAGGCGACCTCGCGGGAGTGCTGGATCGCCAGGTGAGGGGTGACCTCGAGAGGTTCCGGGACTTCATCGAGAGTCGTGGCATCGAGACAGGCGCGTGGCGCGGCACGATCGAGGACCACCCGGAACCTCCTGCGATGTAACCGCCCACCGCCCCACAAACCAAGGATGGCCCCTCCCAATAGCTCTTCCATAGGAGGGGTCACACGGTGACGATTGCTTCATCGTCAGGCACTCCGGCGAGCCCCGGCCTCTCGTTGCACTCGCGCAGCGATTCTGCCCCGCCTCTGACACGACTGTTAGCCAGGCAGGCGCCGCTTTTCATTCTATGTTCAGTATGCCGGCGGTATGCTTGCACTGACTCAAGAAGACAGAGGTACGGCGGAGATGAGCATCGGCGAGGTATGGGAGAGCTACCAGAAGTCGCTCGAGGCGGCGGAGGCCGCCGAGAGCAGGTGTCGTGAGATCGCGTTCGAGCTCGCGAGGGTGAGGGCGGAGGCCGAGTTCTGGTCACGAGCTGCCGCCAGCGCCCTCGAGACCTATCACCAGCAGCGCGAGCAGAGCCAGGACCTCGTGTTTGGCGGTCAGGGCTCAGGGTTGCTCAGGGGCACCGCCGCGGCGGTGTGATCCTGGCCCACACCGATCAGTGGGGCGTCCCAGTCAGTGCTCTGACACGTATGGGATTCCCCTCACGTACGTGTCCCGGTAGGCCCGGACCTGCCAGCACCATCAGCCTGTCCTCGACCGCGAGGTTGCCGAACGGGTCGTAGTACGAATCCACTCGCGACCTGTCCTCCACCCCATCGAAGGTGAGCCGCTCGTCGCCGGAGCAGGTCGCCAGCAGCGCACGATATCGCTCAAGCGCCCCCAGCGGATCGAGGCCGCCCGTCAGCACATCGTGTCTGCTCCGAAGGAGCTTGGATCTCCGCCGAGTCCTCCTGATCCAGCTGACGGAGCACCTCGCCGATCCAGTCCCAGCTCGCGACGCCCGTAAGTCCCTCGCCTCTCCCGGCGTCGTGCACTATACCGGCTGCACCGGTAAGGTTGGAGATCGCTAGCTCGGGACGATTCCTCGATCCCTGCGGTGGCACGCTCGTTGCCCGGAATCGTAAGGTGTACGGTTACGGACGCGGACAAAGAAGGGGGCGTGCTCGTGGAGCAGCAAGGCCGAGAGGCGGGATCGGCATCCTCGTCGAGGGGCTGGCGACGAGAGGGAGACAAGGATCACGGGTTCAGGTACCTCGACTCGAAAGGGCGAGAGATCCGAAGCGCTGGCACGCTCGAGCGGATAGAGAGCCTTCGTATCCCGCCCGCCTGGACGGACGTCCACATCGCCGCCAGCCCAGATGCCAACCTGCAGGCCATCGGCTTCGACTCCGCGGGACGCAAGCAATACATCTATCACCCCGACTACGTCGCTCGGCAGGCGGAGCGCAAGTTCCGGAGGCTCGGGCTCTTTGCACGCCACCTGCCTAGAATGCGTGAGCTGACGAGCGAGCACCTCGAGGCGTCCTCCGACCCCGTCGAGACCAGAGTGATGGCGACGCTCGTGCGCCTGATCAACGAGGCGTACTTCCGCGCCGGGTCCGAGGAGTACGCCCGCAAGCACCGGAGTTACGGCATAACCACCCTCCTCAAGAGGCACGTCCGGCTGGTCGAGGACGGCACGATGGTGTTTCGGTTCGAGGGCAAGAGCGGTATCAGGCAGCGGCGGGTGGTCACGGACGAGGAGCTGTTCGTGGTCATGGAGTCGCTGATGCCCATTCCCGGCAGGCGCGTGTTCCAGTATTATGACGATCAAGGGCGACTGCACGTCGCGAGCGGCCACGCCCTGAACGCATACATCCGTGAGGTCATGTCGCCCGGCCTCAGCTCGAAGGACTTTCGGACCTGGGCCGGGACACTGCTGGCGGCCGAGACGTTGGCCGAGCTCGGACCGGCGAGGAGCCAGCGCGAGATGAAAGCGAACGTGGTCCGCACGGTGAAGCGGGTGGCGGAGGAGCTCGGCAACACTCCGGCCGTCGCACGCTCCTCCTACATCAGTCCGGCGGTGTTCGAGCGGTACGAGGAGGGCCGGACGCTCGAGGACTACGTGCGGCGTTCGGAGAAGACCATACGCGCCCGCCAGCTCGACTACGAGCCGGAGGAGCTCGCCCTGGTTCGCCTCCTCGGACTCAGGATCCAGCTGCCCGAGTCTTGAGGTTCACCACGAGAAAGCGGTCCGCACGGACTTGCGGGAGGTGATGGTGCTTCTGTGCACCTGTGCGTGGGAGCGAGGCTGGCTGCGCATTTCCGGAGGTTACAGACCTCGACTTCGGGCACACGTCACCGATGTTCACCGTACCCATAGGCTGCGGGGCGGTGGTCGACGTGGATAGGAGACATCTTGAGATCGCAGCAGCGGCGGTGCGCTAGCTTCCGATCTCACTGCCGCTGTTGAGCTCAGCCTTCGCGTGGTCGCGCCGTCGAGCCCCGGACGACCAGCTCGGTGGGGAGCAGACTGCGCGGCTCGACTTCCTCCCCCCGCATGAGGGCGATGAGCGCCCGGCCCGCCTGCAGACCCTTGTCGAAGTGCGACTGGCGAACGGTCGTGAGGCCGAGCTCCTCGCTCGGCCCCACATCGTCGAATCCCACGACCGACAGATCGTGCGGCACCTTCAGACCAAGGGCGCGAGCGGCTCGGATGACGCCGAAGGCGAGCTGGTCGCTCGCGGCTAGCATCGCGGTGGGCCTGGGATCGTGCCCGAGCAGGACGCGCGCGGCGTCCGCACCGTCTTCCGGGCTGTTGTGAGCGCACTCGTACACAGGCACCTCGCTCCAGGACAGTCCCGCCTCCTCCAGCGCTCGTGCGTATCCGGAGAGGCGGTCCCGAGTGGCTCTCACCGTCGCTCCGCGCTGGAGATCGAGGTCTGCGGGGCCGCTTCTGGGGGTGGATGTCAGGGGGAACGATACGACCGCGATGCGCCTGTGGCCGAGGTCGAGCAGGTGCTTGGCCACACCGCGCGCCGCAGCCTCGACATCAATGCCTATGAACGGCAGTCCGGCACGCTCGGGACCGTCCACGACGACCGTCGGCAGACCCCTTGCGAGGGCCTCCGTCACCTGCGCGTCGTCCTCGGGCATTGATCGCAGGATGAACCCGTCCACGACCGCGCGGCTCACCACCGGGGAGCGGCCGTCGGCGTGGGGTATGAGCAGCATGCCGAGCCCGGCCTCGTCCATCGCCCGCGCCACGCCCTGAAGGAAGTGTCCCGCCGCGGGGTCGAGGAACGCGTAGCTGAGGTACTCGCTGTACAGCACCGCCACCGCCCCCACGCTTCCCCTCCTTAGGCTCCGGGCCGCGGGATCGGGTCCGGGGTAACCCAGGTCGTGGGCCGTCTCGAGTATCCTCGCGCGCAGCTCGGCAGAGAGCTGGTCGTGCCGGTTGTATGCGTTCGAGACGGTCGCGGGGGACACACCTGCCGCTAGTGCCACGTCGGCGAGGGTCACCCGTCCGCGCTTCCGAGATTGCTTCCGTCCGGTCATTGACTCATTATATAGTCCGTGCTATCCTGTCTGAAACGATTCAGATCCGTGACAACACGAGTCGTACGGAGGTTGAATGCAAATGCGGCCCCGGGAGCCACGAGCACTCGATCGCAGAGCCTTCCTGCGCGTCGTCGCCCTCACCGCGGCGAGCACCGCGGCCGTCGCATGCGGCGCGTCGCGGACCACGAGCCAGCCACGGAGCACGAGCACCCGAGCCCCGACGAGCACCACCCAAGGTGCCGCCGCGCCAGCGGCGACGGCGCCCTCCTCGAGCACGCCGCCGACCTCCTCCGGACCGGTCGCGACCGCGTCATCGGTCGCTCACCTCCCCACCCCCGGTACCTCGGCGGGCATCCGGCAGGTGTCGGGCATCTCCTACAGCGGCAAGCTGTCCGAATCTCCTCAGCTCGCGGCGCTAGTGAAATCTGGCAAGCTCGATCCTGTCGAGAAGCGTCTTCCCGAGCATCCATACGTCGTGCCGCACGAGTGGGTACGGCAGGGCAGGTACGGAGGCACCATGCACTGGATGTGCTTGGACTCCTCCGACTGGGGCACCACACATCTGGTCCAGGAGAGCATGTACGGACACTCGCCCGTGCGCTGGCTGCGGGACGCCACGGAGATAGGGCCTGGCCTGGCGGAGTCCTGGGAGGCGAACGAGGACCAGAGCGTTTGGACCTTCCACTTCCGCAAGGGGCTCAGGTGGTCGGACGGCGCTCCCTGGTCCGTTGACGACATCATGTTCTGGTACGAGGACGAGGTGCTGAACAAGGACCTCAACCCCACGGGCGGAATGGTGCCGGAGCTGACCTCGGGCAAGGGCACCCCCGTGAAGATGCGCAAGGTGGACGACGTCACACTCGAGCTCCGCTACGACTCCCCCACACCCCTCGCGATCGAGTACGCGGCCACGTGGGTCAAGAGAGGACAGGGACCGTACTGGATGGACCCGAAGCACTACCTCAAGCAGTTCCACATAAGGTACAACCGGAAGCTCAACCCGAAGAAGTGGGCTCAGACGTTCACCGATCATCAGGACTGGACTACCAACCCCGACAACCCGACGATGACAGGGTGGAAGCTCAGGGAGTACAAGCAGGGACAATACTCCACATGGGAGCGCAATCCGTACTACTGGTGTATTGATCGCTGGGGCAACCAGCTGCCGTACATAGACGGGATCGTGATGACGAACGTGCAGGACCCCCAGGTCATGAGGCTCCAGATCCAGCAGGGGAAGGTGGACTACATGAACGGGAACTTCACCGGCCTCTCCCTGGCGGACGTGTCGAGCCTCAAGCGGAGCCAGTCCCGCAGCGGCGTGGAGGTGCGGTACTGGGACGGCGGTGGCGGCAGCGTCGGAGGGTACCTGTTCAACTATGACTACGAGGATCCGGCGGTGCGCAGGCTGATCCGCACGCCCGGGTTCCTCGAGGCGCTCTCTCACGGCTTCAATCGTGCGAACGTCCGCAAGGCCGTCTACTTCAACCAGGGCCAGCTCACCACGGGCACGCTCAGCCCGAAGGCCATCGAGTTCCACGTGGGCGCCGGACCGAAGATCTACGAGCAGTGGCGGACCAACGCGTTCTCCTACGACCCTGACAGGGCGAAGCGGATGCTCGACGGGATCGGCGTAAAGGACACGAACGGCGACGGCTGGCGCGAGACTCCCGACGGACGGCCGCTCAGGCTGAGGCTCGACTACCCCTCCAACGCCGCGCCCGCCTTCGTCAGCGGCGCGCAGCTCATCGCGAAGGACTGGCAGAAGATAGGCATCAACGTCTCGCCGAACCCGATGACCCCAACCTCGTATCCCGACGAGTGGGCCGCGGGCAAGGCGATGACCTCGATCACCCGCAACGGGGCGGACGCTCCGAGCATCCTCTCGTATGACCACATGGTCGTCCCGACGGACACCGGCTACTGGGCACCACTGGAGGGGATGTGGTACTTCATGCGCGGCACACCGCAGATCAGGGAGCAGCTGAGCCTGAGCCCCTGGAAGCGCACCCCGCCGAGGATGGAGCCCGAGAAGGGCGGCTTCGTGGATCAGCTCTGGAAGCTGAACGACGCCGCGAAGGTGGAGCTGGACCCGATGAAGCGCCACCGGATGGTGTGGCAGATGATCCGGCTGCACATCAAGTACGGTCCTGTGCTCACGGGCAGCATAGCCAACGAGCCCCAGCTGCAGCTCGTGCGCCGGGGGCTCCGGAACGTGCCGCGGCGCGAGGATCTCGCACAGCAAGGGTACGTGGACCCGTGGGTGCACCCGGTCCCGGCCGTGTACGACCCGGAGGCGTGGTACTGGGACGACCCCGAGCAGCACAGCTAGGGAGGGAAGATGCCCGAGGACAGGCCGAACGTACTGCTCATCACCACCGACCAGCAGAGGTACGACACGACGGGTCCGCGCAAGCCGACGTTCCTGCGCACCCCACACACCGATCACCTCGCGCGCGAGGGGGTCACCTTCTCCTCTGCCTACGCCGACTGCCCCATCTGTGTGCCGTCGCGCGTCTCGCTCATGACTGGAAAGCACGTGCACACGCATGGGATGACCGGGAACGGCCCCACCTCGAGCGTGATGGGGCGGGAGGACACGCTCCCCGCGCTGCTCGGGACGGCCGGATACCAGACCGCCGCCATCGGCAAGATGCACTTCTCGCCCCAGCGCGCCCGCCACGGCTTCGACGAGATGATCATCCCAGATGACTACTACCGGGAGATGCGGGCGAGCGGCAGCCCCCTGCAGCCGATGCGCCACGGGCTGGGGCAGAACGAGCTGTACCCGGGAATGGCAACCGTGCCCGAGAGCCAGACGCTGACGTCGTGGATAGCCGAGCGCTGCGTCGAGTATATCCTGGATCGCCGGGACCCGACAGTGCCGTTCTTCCTGTGGTGCTCCTTCTCGAAGCC
>CADDYR010000181.1 GCA_902810765.1 Chloroflexota bacterium | reverse complement strand
CGCCACCGGGGCGGAGACCAGCCTGCTCTACGTGCTGGAGTCGCTCGCGGCCGGCTCGCCCGCCGCCGCGCCCCTGCCCTGGACCGCCCTGTGGGCGCTCGGGGTGCTCGCCTTCGTCGTGGCGCACTCGCCGATGCCGAGGAGCCGGGCCGGCAGGCACTCGCTGGCCCTGGGGCTGTGGCTGCTCACCTCGCTCGCCGCGCTGTATCTGGCCTGCTACGCCTCGGTGCCGCCGCTCTCCTTCCGGTGGCTCGCCGACCTGCCCTCCGCGCTGCTCCAGCGCGGCCGCCTTGCCGAGGCGAACCCGCTCGTGCTGCTCGTGGCTCTGGTGCTGCTCTGGTGGAGGCAGGGCAGACGCGACCTTCCGGACGTGGACACGCTCGAGCCGGTCCTGAGCGTCGGGGCGGTGCCGGTCGCGGCCGCCGCCGCGGTGGGCGCGGTCGCCTGGAGCTCCCATCCCGTCTGGACCGTTACCCTCGCCTGGCACCTGTTCGCCTTCTTCCTGCTCACGCTGCTCGCTCTGGCGTGGGCGCGCTACCGGAGCCAGCGGGCCTCGCGGGCCGAGGGTGCCCTGCTCGGGCGCTGGCTCGAGTCCACGCTCGGCCCGGCCGCCGTCGTCCTGCTCGTGATGCTTGCGGCGGGGGCGGCCCTCGTGCCCGGCGCGAACCCCGACCTGCACGCGGTGCTCGTGATGCTCGTGACCGCGCTGGGCTGGGTGTTCGTCGCCGTCGGGGCCTTCCTGGGCTGGTTCCTTCCGAGAGCGCTCGTGATCCTCGTGCCGCTGTTCACGGCGCTGGGCGCGCTCCGCGTGAACCGGCTCGCGGAGGGAGGCCGGGGAGCTCGGGGGAGCGAGGACAATCCCATCGTGAACGCGGTCGCCTGGATCTACCATCACCCGGAGGTCTCGGACTGGCTGCTCGGGATCTTCGCGGTGGTGGTCGTGTGCCTGGTGTTGCTGAGGGTCCGCCCGCTGCTGCGGCGCGAGGGTGAGGAGGGCATCGAGCGGGACCAGGTGACCGGCGACCGGCCCGCGCGGCGCCGGCGGAGGGTGGGGTCTCTCCTGCGGCGCCTCTACCGTGCCGACGGCGACCCCTTGAGCGACATGCTCGCCGATCCCGTCTGGCGCTACACCGCGGAGGTGCGGGCCGCCTACAGGAGGGTGGATAGGGAGCTCCGCGGAGGAGGCGAGGGGCGGGAGGCGTCGCAGACCCCCCTCGAGTACGCGGCCTGCCGCGACGCCCCCGCCCTTCGGGAGCTCACCGAGCTGTACGACCTCGCCCGCTACAGTATGCAACCGACCACCCGGGAGGTCGCCGAGCGCGCGCACGAGCTCGCGGAGGCCATCACCGCCCGCCGAGGATGACGCGCTACAGGCCGAGCGCGTCCCGCACCTTGTCGAAGAAGCTGCGCTCGGTCTCCTGGGGCTGAGGGATCTCCAGAGACTCTCCCAGCTCCCGCAGGAGCTTCCTCTGCTTCTCGTTCACGTGCTTCGGCACGATCACGGTGAACGTCACCACCTCGTCACCCCGCCCCGAGCCCTGGAGGCTGGGGAACCCCTGCCCACGGATGCGGTGCGCGTCGCCGGGCTGGGTGCCAGGCTCTACTCTGACGGAGACCTTGCCGTTCAGGGTCGGCACCTCCACCTCGTCGCCGAGGGTCGCCTGAACGATGTTGAGCGGCATCTCGAGGTGGATGTCCTGCCCCTTGCGTCGGAAGAGGGGGTGGGGCTGGATGGTGAACTCGACGAACAGGTCCCCGGGCGGCGCACCGGGGTCGCCCGCCTCGCCCTCGCCGGCGAGCCTCAGCCTGAAGCCCTCGTCTATGCCTGCGGGCACCTGCACGCTCAGCCGGCGCGTGGCCCGGATTGCGCCCTGGCCACGGCACTCCTCGCACGGGGTGGGGATGATCATCCCCGAGCCGCCGCAGCGCTCGCACTCGGTGACGCTGACGAACTGGCCGAGGAGGGAGCGCTGTGTGCGTCGTACCTGGCCGGTGCCGCCGCAGGTAGGGCATCGGGATGGGGAGGTGCCCGGCTCCGCCTGGCGTCCCTGGCAGCGGGGGCACACGGTGCGCCGGGTGACCTCGATCTCGCGCTCCGTGCCGAAGGCTGCCTCCTCGAACGTCAGGGTCATGTGGTGCACAAGGTCGGCGCCCCGGCGCGGTCCACGCCGGGTTCGGCCCATCCCGCCGAAGAAGGTCTCGAAGATGGTGTCGAAGTTGATGCCGAACGGGTCGCCCTCGAAGCCGCCGAAGCCTCCGGCGCCGGGCTGCACTCCCGCGTGGCCGAACGCATCGTAGGCGCTGCGCTTCTGCGAGTCGCTGAGCACCTCGTAGGCTTCCGTGGCCTCCTTGAAGAGCGACTCCGCCTCGGGGTCCTGGTTCACATCCGGATGGTACTTGCGGGCCAGCCTGCGGTAGGCGCGCCGGATCTCCTCCGTGCTCGCGCCTCTCGGGACGCCCAGTACCTCGTAGTAATCGCGCTTGGTCATCCTGTCCACTTCGCTACCCGGGACTCGATGCTCCCAACAACCGTTTTACAGCACGAGATTCGGCGTGTCAAAAGGCGGACGGCCGGGAGAGCTCATCAGCAGCCTCTCCCGGCCGTCCGTTCCGATTCTCCTGGGCTCAGACCTCCCGGAACTCGCCCTCGACGGTGCCCTCGTCCCGCCCGGGCTCCTCGGGTCCCGGCTGCTCCGCGGTCGGCCCCTGGGCCTGCTGCTGGCCGTACATCTGGGCGCCGATCTGCTGCGAGGCCCGCGCGAGCTCCTCCATGCTGGTCCGGATCGCCTGGGCGTCCTCGCCCTGCATCGCGGTGCGCACCGCCTCCATCTTCGACTGGATGTCGCTCTTCAGCTCCGCGCTGATCTTGTCGCCGTACTGCTCGAGCGTCTTCTCCGTCTGGTACACGAGCGTGTCGGCGGTGTTGCGGGCCTCGATGAGCTCGCGCCTCCGCTGGTCCTCCGTCGCGTGCGCCTCGGCCTCGCGCACCATCCGCTCGACCTCTTCCTTCGAGAGCCCGGAGGAGGCGGTGATGGTGACCTTCTGCTCGCGCCCGCTCGCCTGGTCGCGCGCCGACACGTTCAGGATCCCGTTCGCGTCTATGTCGAACGTCACCTCGATCTGGGGCACGCCCCTCGGCGCGGGAGGTATGCCGTCGAGGATGAAGCGCGCGAGCGTCTTGTTCTCGGCGGACATGGGCCGCTCGCCCTGGGTCACGTGGATCTCCACCTGGGTCTGGCCGTCCGCGGCCGTCGTGAACGTCTGGCTCTTGCGCGTCGGGATCGTCGTGTTGCGCTCGATCAGCGGCGTGGCCACGCCTCCCAGCGTCTCGATCGCGAGCGTGAGGGGCGTGACGTCGAGCAGGAGCACGTCCTTGACCTGCCCGGTGAGCACGCCCGCCTGGATCGCGGCGCCCACGGCCACGACCTCGTCCGGGTTGATGCCCTTGTGGGGCTCCTTGCCGAACACCGACTGCACCTTCTGCTGCACCAGCGGCATCCGCGTCTGGCCGCCCACGAGCAGCACCTCGTCTATGCCCGACTCGCTGATCTCGGCGTCCTGGAGCGCCTGCTTCATCGGCTGCACCGTCCTCTCGACCAGATCGCCCACGAGCTGCTCGAGCTTCGAGCGGGTGAGCGTGGTGACCAGGTGCTTCGGGCCGGAGGCGTCGGCCGTGATGAACGGCAGGTTGATCTCGGTCTGCTGGGTGCTGGACAGCTCGATCTTCGCGCGCTCGGCGGCCTCCTTCAGCCTCTGGAGCGCCATCCGGTCGTTTCTGAGGTCTATGCCCTGGTCACGCCTGAACTCCTCGATCAGCCAGTCCATTATCCGGTTGTCGAAGTCGTCGCCACCGAGGTAGGTGTCGCCGTTGGTGGCCTTGACCTCGAACACGCCCTCGCCTATCGAGAGGATAGAGATGTCGTAGGTGCCGCCGCCTAGGTCGTAGACGGCCACCTCCTCATCGGTCTTCTTGTCGAGCCCGTAGGCCATCGAGGCCGCCGTGGGCTCGTTGATGATGCGCTTGACCTCGAGCCCCGCGATCGTGCCCGCGTCCTTCGTGGCCTGTCTCTGCGAGTCGTTGAAGTAGGCGGGCACGGTGATCACCGCGGAGTCCACCGGCTCCCCGAGATACGCCTCGGCGTCGGTCTTCAGCTTCTGCAGGATCATCGCGGAGATCTCGGGCGGGGTGTACCACTTGTCGCCCATCTTGACCTCGACGCCGCCGTGAGCGCCCTGGCGTATCTGGTAGGGCACTATCTGCTTGGCGCGCTGCACCTCCGGGTCGTCGAAGCGGCGGCCCATGAAGCGCTTGATCGAGTAGATGGTGTTGTCGGGGTTGGTGATCGCCTGCCTTCGGGCGATCTGCCCGACGAGCCTCTCGCCCGTCTTCGGGTTGATCGCGACCACCGACGGGGTGAGGCGCGAGCCCTCCGCGTTCGGGATGACGGTGGGCTCTCCTCCCTCCATCACCGCGACCACCGAGTTGGTGGTTCCCAGGTCTATGCCTATCGTTCTTGCCATCTTGTGTCTCCCTGCACCTTTCGCTCTGAATTCGGTCTACTGGGCTACCTTCACCATGCTCGGTCGCAGCACCTTCTCGCCGAGCTTGTAGCCCTTTCGATATTCCTCGACAATCGTGGAGTGCCCGTGCTCGCTGTCGGGCTCGATGGAGACGGCCTCGTGCAGGCTGGGATCGAACTCCCTGCCGACGGCCTCGATCTCTCGGAGCCCCGCGGCCTCGAGCGTTGCGTAGAGCTTGCGCCCCACGAGCAGGAGCCCCTCGGCCCAGGCGCTGTCGCGCTGGTCCTCGGGGATGGCGGCCCTTGCGCGCTCGAAGTCGTCGAGCACCGGGAGCAGGTTGGCGATGAGGGCGGCGTTCGCCTCCCGTCCCCAGCTCTCCCTCTCCTGATCAATCCGCCTCCGGAAGTTGATGAAGTCGGCGCGCTCGCGCCTCAGCTCCTCCAGATAGGACTCGGAGCGCTTGCGCTCCTCCTCGAGCCGTGCCTCGAGGTCGGCCCCCTCCGGGGCGGGTGGAGCCTCGGTCTCCGCGCCGGGGGCCTCGGATGGCTCCGCGGCGCCGGCCTCGGGCTGGGCGGCCTCCTGCTCCGCCCGGCCGTCCTGCGTACGGTCGCGCTCTTCGTGCTTGGTGCGCTTCGGCATTCAGACCTCCTGATTACTTTACCGAGCGGCTTCGCGCTCAGGGATTCAGCATTCGACTCATGAGGTTGGACAGGTAGTACACGGACGAGATCGTGCGCTCGTAGTGCATCCTTACCGGCCCCACGACCGTCAGCAGGCCGTAGCCTCCCCACCTCGAGCGGTAGGCGGCCGTGACGATGCTGCAGTCCGACATCTCGCGCAGCGGGTTCTCGGAGCCGATGATCACGTGTACTCCGGGGCGATTCGCTACCCTCCGGCTGAGCTCGGTGATGAGCTCGCCTCCCTCCAGCACCTCTACCACCGGTCGCGCCGCGTCGCCCTCCCGGAACTCCGGTTGGGACAGCATGTCGAGCAGCCCGCTCTGGCTGATGGTGGCGCGGCCCTGGGGCTGGCCGAGCACGCCGATAACGTAGGTCGCGAGCTCGGCGGCCCTCGGCTCCAGCTGCCGCGCGCGGCGCGACATCTCGGCCGGCGTCAGGCCCCGGAGCTCGTGGGTCAGCGCGCTCGAGATGGAGCCGAGCTCCTCCTGGGTCGCCTGGTACGGCAGCAGCACCATGGACTGCCGGACGCTGCCGTCGGTCAGCACCGCGACGATCAGCGCGGATCGCTCGTAGAGATGGATGAGCTGGACCTGCTTGAGCGTGACGCTCGGCGTCTGCGGCGTCGTGACGAGCGTGGCGTTGCGCGCCAGCTGTGCGAGCACGGACGCCGCGAGCTCCGCCCAGCGCGTGAGGTCCGGGTTGCCCTCGACCTGATGGAACTGGTGCTCCACGCGTCGCATGTCGGCGGCGCTGATGCCGAAGTGATCCATCAGGCTCTCGACGAACAACCGGTACCCCCTCTCGGAGGGCACACGACCGCTGCTCGTGTGCAGGTGCGTGAGATAGCCCAGCCTCTCCAGCTCGGCCATCTCGTTCCTCAGCGTCGCCGGGCTGTAAGACAGGTTGTACTTCTCGCGCAGCACCTCGGAGCCGACGGCTCGCGCCGTCCGGACGTACTCCTCGATCACGAGCTTGAGTATCTGCCTGGCGCGAGGAGTGAGTTCGCTGATCATACGTCGGCCTGCTCCACCGGCTGCCTGCCGAGGGACGAGACCGCTCGGCTCCAGCCCGATTCTCACCAGTTAGCACTCTCAAGCCGAGAGTGCTAACAACGATATCAAGCATACCAATTGAGCGCCATGGTGTCAAGCCGCTGCTCGAGCGGTGCGGATCGTGGGTGCGTACCGGCCGTCCGTCGCTCGGAGGTGGCGGACCGCCACCCGCCTCGTCATTCTGAGGCCGCAGGCCGAAGAATCTGTTCAGGATGACGATGGGTGAGGCTTCAGGATGACAGGTAGTGAGGGATCAGACGACAAGGAAGGCGCCGGGATGACAGGTCGAGGCGTGGGACACGGAGCGATTTCGCTCTTCGCGGAGAGGGGCTCTAGCGCAGTCCGGCGAGGGAGAAGATCCTGTCCATTGCCGCGCCGACCGTGCGCAGCCGGTCCTCGTCGCTCGGCAGCTCCGCCAGCTCCCGCTTGAACGGCTCGGGGGTCACGGGGCCGTCGTAGCCGATGCTCTTCAAAGTCCCCAGGAAACCCTCGATGTCGATCACGCCCGTCTCCCCGGGGAGCGCCCGCACGCTGTCCACCTGCTCGTCCACCGGGACGCCCGCCGGAGCGTCGTTGACGTGGACGTACACCACCTGCTCCGGTCCGAGACCTCGCAGGTCCTCGAGCGTGCCGCCGGAGGTGTACCAGTGCCAGCAGTCGAGCAGCAGCCCGACGTTCGGGCCTATCTCCTCGCCCATCTCGAGCATGTCCTCCATTCGGTAGATGAAGGGATACCTCTGGCTGTCGCGCATCGTCTTCGGCCCGATGAACTCGAGCCCCAGCGAGCAGCCCGCGTCCGCCAGGGCCGCGGCTACGGGCTTGAAGCGCTCGACGTGGAAGCGGTAGTTCTCGTCGAAGGCGCGCTCGTTCGAGGATGGCAGCACCCAGGTCATCGTGCGCGTCGCGCCTATCGCGGCCGCGGCGCGAGCCAGCCGGGGGAGCTCCTCGATCCCGCGCTCGAAGCTCGCCTCGTCCCCGCGCCAGTCCACCGGCAGTCCGAATCCCGCCGGCCGGACGCCGGACTCGGCGAACACGGCCCTCACCGCGTCCGCGCCCCGCTCGTCCACGAGGTCGGCGATCTCCCGAGGGTTCACCTCGACCCCCTCGAACCCGCCCGTCCTCGCCGCCGCTATCGCCCGCTCGATGCTGGGCGCGCTCACCCCAATCGCTCCCGGACTCAGCGCCTTGTACACTTATCCCTTCCTCTCCGTTGCCGATTCGGATCGGTCAAGCTGTTCGTCAGTATATCGGCATCAGGGCCGCTTGCCCAGCCCGCTGCGAGGTGTGGAAGCGCGGACGCGAGGCGCCTATAATGCGATGCAGCGACCGGACTTCGGATAGCATATATAAGAGACAGAGCCACAGCCGAGGACAAGGGGATCATATGCAGCTCACACCGGGGGCGTTCCTGCCCCAGACGAAGCAGCAGTTCGTCTACCGGACGCTGCGCGACGCGATCATGCGCTGCGAGCTCAGGCCGGGACAGCGCCTCGTCATCGAGGACGTCGCGCGCCAGCTGGGGGTCAGCCCCATCCCCGTCAGGGAGGCGCTGCAGCTGCTCCAGTCGGAGCGGCTCGTGAACAACGTGCCGCACGTGGGCGCGGTCGTCTCGGCGATCACGAGCAACTCGATCGCCGAGACCTTCACCGTGCTCGAGGGCCTCGAGATGGTCGGCACCCGGGCTGCGGCCGGCCGCCTCACGCCCGAGGGAGCCCGGGAGCTGGAGGGACTCGTCGCCGACATGGACTCGGCACTGGCGCGGGACCAGTGGGAGGCGTGGGGAGACCTCAACACCCGGTTCCACGTCGCCATCGCCCGACTCACGGAGATGCCGCTGCTCATCGAGATGACCGAGCGGGCGTTCTCGCAGTGGGACAGGCTGCGCCGGTACTTCTTCAGGGGGTCCCTGCCGAGCCGCGCCGAGGCGTCTCAGCAGCAGCACAAGGACCTGCTCGCCGCGCTGCGCTCGCAGGACTACGAGGCGATCGAGAGCATCGTGCGCACCCACAACCGCGACGCCCTCAAAGCCTACATGGACCACCTCGC
>CADDYR010000180.1 GCA_902810765.1 Chloroflexota bacterium | reverse complement strand
GAGGCGTACACCACCTCCGAGGTGTCGGCCCGGACGGGCGTGCCCGAGGAGATTCTCGAGCGGGCGGCCTCGTCCGCAAGCGGCCTCTGTCCCGGGAGCAGGAAGGGCGCGCACCCCATGTCGAGCGCTCCCTGACCGTTGCTCGCCGTCTTGAGCGGGTTGACGCCAGCGCCCCGACGGCCCACGTTCCCCGTGAGCAGCGCCAGGTTCGCGGCCGCGTGGTCGCCCCGCTCTCCGCCCTCCTGGAGCGTGAGCGCGTGCGAGTACAGGATCGCCGAGGGCCGGAACAGCCCATCCTCCCGCTCCGCGCCCTCGCCCTGGCCACCCGTCGCGTACAGCACCGCCGCCCGCTCGAGAATCTCCTCGGGCACGCCCGTCCGGGCCGACACCTCGGAGGTGGTGTACGCCTCCGCGGCCCTGGTCCACTCTTCGTACCCCTCCGCGCGCTCGCCGAAGAAAGTGTTGGCTATCATCCCCCTCCGGGCCGCGATCGCCGCCAGCCCCGTGAGCAGTATCGCCTCGGTCCCCGGCCTGTACTCGAGGTTCAGATGGGCCACCTGGCTCAGAGGCACCGGGCGCGGGCTCGCCACTATGAGCTTGATGCCCCTGCGACGCACCGCCGTCTGCAGCTTGTAGCTCAGCACGGGATGGGTCGCGCTGAGGTTCGTGCCGAGCACGAGCACGGCTCCGGCGTCCGAGAGGATGTCCTCGAAGCTGTTCGTCGCGGCGTCGTACCCGAAGGAGTCCCTGAGCCCGGAGGCGCGTACGCCGTGTCCGGAGCCCGCGTCGAAGTCGAGGTTGTTCGAGCGCATCACGCCCCGGACGAACTTGCCGAACAGGTAGTTCTCCTCGTTCGTGCAGTGCGCGCCGGCGACTCCCGCGAAGCTCTCCCCCGCGTAGCTGGCGAGCCTCTCCGCGACGTAGGACAGGGCCTCGTCCCAGGACGTCTCGACGAGGCCGCCGTTCCGCCGTATCATGGGCGTGGTCAGCCGCTCTGGCTGCTCGAGGAACTCGAACCCGAAGAAGCCGCGGGCGCAGAGCTGCTCGCCGTTGAAGCCCGTGTCCCGCTTGCCGATCACGCGCTTGACACGCCCGCTCTCGCTCTCCACGTGGAGCTGCAGGCTGCACCCCACCCCGCAGTACGTGCAGACGGTGTCCACGTGCTTGAGGAACCAGGCGCGGGCCGTGTCGTGGTAGGAGGTGTTCAGGAGCGCGCCCACCGGGCACACCTCGATGCACAGCCCACAGGACACGCACGGCGACGCCTTCAGGTCCTCCCCGAACGCGGCGTCTATGTACGAGGTGAAGCCGCGCCGCGCCCAGGCGAGGGCGGTGGAGCCGACCAGCTCGTCGCATACCCTCACGCAGCGCCCGCAGAGCACACAGCGGTCCCGCTTGATGCTCACCGACTCGCTGAGCATCTCGAGCTCCCAGCTCTGCTTCGGCCGTCTCAGCGGGTTGTCTACCCGGACCTCCGAGAGGTACGCGTTGTTCTGGAGGTCGCACTCGCCCGACTTGTCGCAGACGGGGCACTCGAGCGGGTGGTCCACGAGCAGCGCCTCGACGACGAAGCGCTGGGCCTCCCGCACCTTCTGGCTGCGCGTGTACACCTCCATCCCCTCGCTCACCGGCGTGGAGCACGAGATGTCCGTCGTGCTGCCCCGCCTCGTCACGATCTCGACGGTGCACATGCGGCACGCGCCGTACGGGCGGAGGTCGGGGTACTCGCAGAATGTGGGGATGTGGATCCCGGCCTTGCGGGCGGCGGTCAGCACGAACGTCCCCTTTGGGACGCTCACCTCCCTGCCGTCTATCTTGATCGTCACCAGCTCGGAAGTCTGTTCCTGAGCCATATGAGCGGGACGCTCGACCCATCCGGGAGGGGCGTCCCTCACCTCCAATCCAGGGCGGCTACCTCGTGCCGACCGTCTCGGCGCGCTCTTCCGCCGCACGCTCCAGAGCCGTCATGGTGAACGGCGCCTGCCTCGAGCCCTCCTCCGGCCGCATCGGGCAGACGCCCGCGGGACAGCGCTTGTCCCGCACGTGCGCGATGAGCTCGTCCTCGAAGTGCCTGATCATGCTGAGTATCGGCACGGGCGCCGCCTGGCCGAGGCCGCACAGCGAGTACGCGATGATGTCCTCGCTGCTGCGCGCCAGGCGGGCGATGTCGCTCTCCCGCCCCTGCCCGTGGCGGATGCGCTCGAACATCTCGAGCTGACTGCTCGTGCCGATCCTGCAGGGGACGCACTTGCCGCAGCTCTCGTCGCGGTTGAAGCGTGTGCAGTAGTACGCCACGTCCACCATGCACGTCCCCTCGTCGTAGATCTCGTAGCCGCCCGAGCCCATCATCGAGCCCTCTGCCTCGAGCGTGCCGAACTCGTTCGTCAGCTCCAGCTTGTCCTCCGGGATCAGCCCGCCCGATATGCCGCCCGCGAGCACAGCGCGGAACCTGCTGCCATCTCTCATCCCTCCGCCCGCGACGAACAGCAGGTCGCGCATCGTGCAGCCCATCTCGAGCTCCGCCATGCCCACATACTTTATGTCGCCTGCGAGCGAGAAAACCTTCGTGCCGGGGCTCTTCTCGGTGCCGAGCGATGTGAACCACTTCGCGCCGTTGTTGATGACGTGCGGCATGTTCGAGAGCGTCTCGACGTTGTTCACGACCGTGGGCATGCCCCACAGCCCGGCCTCGGCCGAGCGCGGCGGCTTCGTGCGCGGCATCCCGCGCTCCCCCTGTATGCCGTAGATCGCGGCCGACGCCTCGCCGCTGATGTAGGCCCCCGCCCCGGGCACGACCCTGACCTCGAAGCCGAAGCCGGTGCCCAGGATGTTCTCCCCAAGCAGCCCCAGCTCCTCCGCCTGCCTGACGGCCCGCACCGTGCGCTCGAACGCAAGCGGGTACTCGGAGCCGATGTAGACATAGCCCCTCGGGCTGCCGACGGCGTAGCCCGCGATGATCAGCCCCTCGAGCAGCTGGTGCGGGTCGCCCTCGAGGAGCCGGCGATCCTTGAACACGTTCGGCTCGCCCTCGTGCGCGTTCACGATGATGAACTTCGGGTTGTTCGCAGCACTCGCGGCGCTCTCCCACTTGATCCCCGCCGGGAAGCCCGCCCCTCCGCGGCCGCGCACGTTCGCCTCCTTCACCTCCTCGACCACCTGCTCCGGGGTCATCTCGAGCAGGCACCTGGCGAGCGCCGCGTATCCGTCGTTCGCGACGTAGTCCTCTATGCTGTCGGGGTCTATCCAGCCGCAGCGCCCGAGCAGCACCCGTCGCTGCAGCCGCCACCAGTCGGTGTCCTTCAGCGGCGCGATGCCCCGGTACGGCTCGTCGGAGAAGCTCGCGAACGCGAGGTCGGGCCGGGGGTCATCCCTGACCAGCCAGCTCTCGAGCAGCTCGGGCGCGACGTCCGCCGTGACCCCGCCATAGGTTATCCGGGGGGCGCCAGGCTTCTGGATGTCCACGACCGGCTCGAGCCAGGTCGTGCCGAACGCCGCGGTCTTGCGGACCGTGGCGCTGACCCCGAGCCTCCGGAGCGTGCTCTCGATCGCGTCCAGCGTCCGCGCCGCGCCCGATGCGAGCGCCCCGCTGTCGGTGCTGACCCAGATCACGGGCTCCTTCGGCTCGAGCACCGACCGCCAGCGCTCCTTCGCCTGCCGCTGGTACTCCCTCCACTGACCGGGTGTCATCCCTCGCTCCCCTCCTGATGCTGGGGCGGGTTGTCGACGAGCGACCTCAGCTCGTCCTCTGTGAGCGGGCCGTGGATCTCGTGGTTGAGCTCGACGAGCGGCGCCAGGTGGCAGGCGCCAAAGCAGAAGTCCGCCCTCTTGAGCGTCCACTCGCCGTCGGGGGTGGTCTCCCCGTACCCGATCTCGAGATGCTCCCGCGCGGCCCTGCCGAGCTCGGGGCCGCCCATGAAGTAGCACGCGGCTCCCTCGCACACCCACAGCATGTTCCTCCCCGCCGGCTCCGTACGAAAGTCGGAGTAGAATGTGACGACCGCGAATATGTCGGTCATCGGGATGTGCCACCGGTCCGATATGATCCGGGCGGCGCCCTCCGGCACGTACCTGTAGTGCTCCTGGATCCTGTGCAGCGCGGGCACGAGGGACTCCATCGGGTCCGCCCCCTCGAAGCCGTCGAGCACGGCGCTCACCCGCGCCGCGTCCGCCTCGCTTCCGGTCCAGGTGTCGGTCAGAGACAAATCATCCTCCCTCGAAGCGGCGCGGCTATCGGTCCACCTCCCCGAGCACGATGTCTATGCTGCCGATCACCGCGACGACGTCCTGCACCGGTCCGCCCTCGGACATCTTCGGCAGGCCGGCCAGGTTGTAGTAGCTCGGGGCGCGGACGTGCATCCGGTAGGGCGCGTTCTCCCCAGTGCTCACGAAGTAGTACCCGAGCTCGCCCTTCGGAGCCTCGACCGCCTTGTACACCTCGCCCGGCGGCGCCTTGAAGCCGTGGATCGTGAGCACGAAGTGGCGCGTCTGCGCCTCGATCGTAGTCATCGCGTCCACCTTGCTCGGGAGCACGTACTCCTCGAGATCGTGCGCGATCACGGGGCCATCCGGCATCTGGTCGAGCGCCTGACGGATGATCCTGAGCGCCTGCCGCATCTCCTCCATCCGCACGACGTAGCGGGCGTACACGTCGCCGTCGGTCGAGGTGGGGATCTCGAAGTCGAACCGGTCGTACACCTGGTACGGGCGGGCCCTGCGGACGTCGTACTCGACTCCGGAGCCCCTCAGGCACGCTCCAGTGAGGCCTAGGCTGACGGCGTCCTCCCTGGAGATGTACCCCACGCCCCTCGTCCGGCGCAGCCAGATCGGGTTCTCCGTCAGGATGTTCTCGTACTCTCGGAGCCGCCCGGGCATGATCCTGAGGAAGCGCTCGAGCTTCTCGATCCAGCCCGGTGGGAGGTCCGTCGGCATCCCGCCGACGCGCATCATGCTCGTCGTTAGACGCGCGCCGCAGTACTCCTCGAACAGGTCCTGTATGATCTCGCGCTCTCGGAAGCAGTACAGGAAGAGCGAGATCGCCCCGATGTCCATCGCGTGGGTGCCGAGCCAGACCAGGTGGCTCGCGATGCGCGTCAGCTCGGCCATGATGACGCGCATGTACCTCGCCCTCTCGGGCACCTCGTCCTCGATGTCGAGCAGCATCTCGACGGCCTGCACGAAACCCAGGTTGTTCGAGGGCGCGGCGAGGTAGTCCATCCGGTCGGAGTGGGGCATGGACTGGTAGTACTTGTGCACCTCCGCGAGCTTCTCCGTGCCGCGGTGCAGGTAGCCGACGTGCGGCGTGGCCTTCACCACCCGCTCGCCCTCCAGGTTGAGCACGATCTGCAGCACGCCGTGCGTGCTCGGGTGCTGTGGTCCCATGTTCAGGACCACCTCCTGCTCCTGGAGCTCGTGTATCTCGAATCGAGTGCTCATCGCGCTACCTGAAGGGCACGTGGTCCGCTGCCCATATGCCGTAGCCTCCGATCGGGAAGTCCTTGCGCAGCGGGAAGCCGTCGTTCCAGTCCTCGGGGAGGAGGATGCGTCGCAGGTCCGGATGCCCCCTGAACACTATGCCGAACATGTCGTAGGTCTCGCGCTCGCCCCAGTTGGCGAGCTGCCACACGCCCGAGAGCGTGTCCACCTCCTCGCCGTCGTCCACCCTCACCTTGAGGCGCAGCAGGTGGCCGAGGGGGATGCTGTACAGGTGGTACACGACGTCGAAGCGGGGGGAGCGGCCGAGCCAGTCGACCGCGGTCACGTCGACGAGGTAGTCGAACCTCGTCCACTCGTCGTCGCGCAGCGCGGTGCACACCTCGACGAGCCGCTCGCTCGGCACGACGATCGTCGTCTGCCCGCGCCAGACGGTCGTCTCCTGTACCGCGCCCGGCAGCAGCTCCTCAAGCCGGGCCACGGCCGCGATGGGCTGCTCGGTCACGGCGTCACCTCCCGCGCGGCGTGCCGGTCGAGCCTCGGCGTGTCCGCCTCGACGGGTCCCGCCTGCTGGTCTCCGCGCTGGATCAGTCCCTGCAGCTCGAGGATGCCGTAGAACAGCGCCTCCGGCACCGGAGGGCATCCGGGCACGTAGATGTCCACCGGCACCACCTTGTCCACCCCCTGCAGGTGGCTGTAGGTCGGGTAGGGACCGCCCGCCGTGGCGCAGCTCCCCATCGAGATCACCCACTTGGGCTCGGGCATCTGGTCGTAGAGGCGGCGCAGCACGGGGGCCATCTTGAGCGTGACGGAGCCGGACACGATCATCAGGTCTGACTGGCGAGGCGAAGCCCGAAACAGCATGCCCGTCCTCTCCATCACGTCGAACCTCGAGGCGCTCGCGGCCATCATCTCGATCGCACAGCACGCGAGCCCGAAGGTCATCGGCCAGAGCGAGCTCTTGCGCGCCCAGCCGAATATGGCGTTGCGGGTAGAGGCGATCAGGTTGCGGTCGCCGCGCCTTCCGTTCCTCACCAGTCCAGCGCTCCTCTCCGCCAGGCATACAGGTAGGCCCCCACGAGCAGCACGATGAACAGGACCATCTCGATCAGCCCATACAGGCCGATCCGGTCGTACACCACGGCCCAAGGGTACAGGAATATGGCCTCGACGTCGAACACGACGAACAGCATCGCCACCGTGTAGTAGCGGATGTCGGACCTCTGCTGTGCCTCGCCCAGCGGCCTGATGCCGCTCTCGTACGTCTCGGCCTTCGCCTCGTTGTGACGGGACGGCGCGACGAGCTTGCTGAGAGCCAGCGACGTGGCGGCGAAGCCGGCGACTATGATGAAGAACAGGCCGATGGGCCACCAGCTAACGGGCATACCTCACCCCTCATCCAGATGCGCCGTCCAGGCAAGAGCCTCAGTATTATAACATCTGCCCGGAAGCTCTCTCAGGCGCTGAAGCTCTACAGCACGTTCGGGGCCCCGAGGTCCAGCCGGTATAATCGTGTCGGCAGGCTAACGAACCGAGGGAAGTGGACGACGCAGGATGCAGAGGCTGTGGAGCCCTTGGAGGTCTCAGTACGTCTCGGAGGAGCCGGAGTCGCGGGAGTGCATATTCTGCGAGTTTCCCCGAGACCGCGACGACGAGCGCAACCTGGTCCTGTACAGGGGAGAGCGCACCTATGCCATCATGAACCGCTTCCCCTACAACAGCGGCCACCTCATGGTCGTCCCCTACGAGCACACCGGAGACCTCACCGAGGTCGCGCCCGAGACCCTGGCCGAGATGATGGCGCTCGTGCAGCGGAGCGTCGCGGCGCTCGGCAGGGCGTTCAGGCCCGACGGGTACAACACGGGCATGAACCTGGGCCGGGCGGCCGGGGCGGGCGTCGCCGACCACCTGCACATCCACGTCGTGCCGCGCTGGGTCGGGGACGTCAACTTCATGCCCGTCACCGCCGATGTGAAGGTAATGCCCGAGCTGCTCGCGGACAGCTATCGCAAGCTCCGCCCCTACTTCGACGGGTCGCTTCCGGATGAGCGGGGGGGCTAGCGGGCGACTGCTCGAGCTCATCCTGGAGGAGGTCCGCGAGCGGGGCGCGATCACGTTCGCCCGCTTCCTCGAGCTCGCGCTGTACCACCCCGAGCACGGCTACTACATCTCCGGCCGACAGCGCATCGGTCCCGAGGGAGACTACTACACGAGCGCGGACGTCTCGCCGCTGTTCGGCGCGACGCTGGGCAGGCAGGTGGTCGAGATGTGGGAGCTGCTCGGCCGGCCCGGGCGGTTCACGGTGGTCGAGTACGGCGCAGGACGCGGGCTGCTCGCGGCCGACCTGCTCGGCTGGGCGGGCGGCGCCCGCCCGGACTTCTTCGCCTGCCTGGACTACGTGATCGTGGAGATCAGCCCGTCGCTGCGCTCGCTCCAGAGGTCCGCACTCCGCCGCCTTCCTGTGCGCTGGGCGCGCGCGGAGGACCTGCATCCACGCTCCCTCGTCGGCTGCACCCTCTCGAATGAGGTGGCCGACGCGATGCCGTTCCATCGGGTCCGGCAGACATCCGGCGGCCTCGCCGAACTGTGGGTGACGGAGAGGCGGGGGAGGCTCGCGGAGGAGCCCGGCCCGCTCTCGGGCGAGCGCATCGCCGAGTACCTCGAGGGGCAGGGGGTCGGGCTGGCCGAGGGTCAGGTCGCGGAGGTGTGCCTCGAGGCCCCCGAGTGGATGCGCTCGCAGGTGCGCATCCTCGAGCGGGGGTACTCGCTGGTGATCGACTACGGCAGCACCACGCGGGAGTTGTACGGCCCCGCCCACCCTGAGGGCACGCTCGCCTGCTACCACCGCCATCGCCTGAGCAGGGACCCGTTCGAGCACGTGGGAG
>CADDYR010000179.1 GCA_902810765.1 Chloroflexota bacterium | reverse complement strand
GCGCTCGGGCCCCACGCCGCCCGGACCGCCATCGGGGTCAGCGACCCCGTGCAGTCGCTCTCGGGAGTGCCCCGCGCGGTCGAGGAGGCGCGGACGGCGCTCGCCATCAGTCGGGCCGCGCGGGGCGGAGCGCCCACGATGTTCCGCGAGACTGGAGCGTACGGCCTGCTCGTGCCGCTCGCGAGCTCCCCGAGCTCCCGGCGTGAGGTCGACCGCATCCTCGGGCCGCTCGAGGAGTACGACGCGAAGCATCAGAGCTCGCTCATGGACACCCTGAGGACGTTCCTGGAGGAGAACGGCAACGCGAGCGCCTCCGCCGAGCGCCTCCACCTGCACCGCAACAGCCTGGCGTACCGGCTCCGGCGCGTGGAGGAGCTGACCGGAATGGATCTGGAGGACTCGGAGAACCGCCTGATCCTCGCCCTCGCCCTGCACCTCCGACTGCTGCTCGGCGAATAGTGTGCGCACTGCACAATCGCCCAGCGGGATCGTTGTGCCTCATGCCATAGTGATACGCGCGCTCCGACGTTTACCATTGGGGCGGACGAGATCAATCACACACGGAGGATCCGATGGCAGTAGAGACGGTCACGACAACTCTCGAGTCGGTGAGGGAGACCATCGCGCGGGAGAACATCAAGTTCATCAACCTCCAGTTCACCGACATCGTGGGCATCGTCAAGAGCGTGACGATCCCGGTGTCGCAGTTCGAGGACTGCGTGGAGCACGGCAAGTGGTTCGACGGCTCCTCGATCGAGGGGTTCGCCCGCATCGCCGAGAGCGACATGCGCCTGATGCCGGACCTCAGCACGTTCAGGGTGATCCCGTGGGAGCGGGGCCACAACGCCGGGGCGCGCGTCATCTGCAGAGTCGTGGACCCGGACGGTCAGGACTTCGCGGGTGACCCGCGTGGGGTGCTGCTGCGCGCGATGGACGAGGCGCGAGCGCTCGGCTACGAGTTCATGACGGGCCCGGAGCTCGAGTTCTTCCTGTTCAAGCTCTCCGACCTCGAGCGCACCGAGGTGCTGCCCCACGACCGCGGCGGCTACTTCGACCTCTCGACCGACGAGGCGTACGACGTCCGCAAGGACATGTGCAACGTGCTGGACGACTTCGGGATCAAGGTGGAGACCAGTCACCACGAGGTGGCGTCCGGACAGCACGAGATAGACTTCGAGTACGCCGACGCCGTCTCGACCGCTGACTCGGCCGTGACGCTGAGGTACGCGCTCAAGGCGGTGGCCGAGCGGCACGGCCTCCACTGCACGTTCATGCCGAAGCCCGTGTACGGGATCAACGGCTCCGGGATGCACACTCACCAGAGCCTCTTCCACGACGGGGAGAACTCCTTTGCCGATCCGGACGCCCCCTACGGGCTGTCGAAGCTCGCCCGGCACTTCATCGCCGGTCAGCTCGCGCACGCTAAGGGGATGATCGCGGTCCTCGCCCCGACCGTGAACTCGTACAAGCGGCTGGTGCCGGGCTACGAGGCGCCGGTGTATCTGTCCTGGGCGAGGGTGAACCGCTCGGCGCTGATCCGCGTGCCTCGCGTCACCCCCAAGCAGATCAAGGCGACGCGCGTCGAGCTCCGCTGCCCGGACCCGACCGCGAACCCGTATCTGGCTTTCGCCGTGATGCTCAAGGCCGGTCTGGACGGGATCAAGCGCGAGCTGGAGGCCCCCGAGCCCATCGAGGAGAACCTGTACCTGTTCGACGACATGATGCTCGCCAAGCACGGGGTGTCCACGTTGCCCGGCAGCCTCGGAGAGGCCATCACGGAGCTGAAGAAGGACGAGGTCATCCAGGAGGCGCTCGGCGAGCACGTGTACGAGCACTTCGTCGAGGCCAAGCAGATGGAGTGGGACGACTATCGCAAGTACGTCTCGCAGTGGGAGATCGAGCGCTACCTGCCGGTGTTCTGACCCCGGCGCGACATCGCTCGCCCGACGCAAAGAGGCCGGAGCCGACTACCTACAGCTCCGGCCTCTTCTGTACCGCGCTACTGCTGGGACGAGCTCTCGCGAGTCTCGGCGGGCTCCGCCTCGCTCGCGGCCGTGGTCGTGCCCCCGCTCTCGAGTGCGGGCCTCTCGCCGCTCGTGACCTGAGCCTTCAGCGCCTGAAGCTCGTTCTCGACGCCGCTGTCGGCCCCCAGCGCTGCGAACTCGTCCTCGAGCGTCGAGGTCTGCAGCTCGGCCTGAGCCTCCGCGCGCGCCTCCTCCATGCGGATGCGCTCCTCCATCCGCCCGAGCTCCGCGGCGGGATCGAGCGTATTGAGCTGCGAGCTCACCTGGGCGACCTTCTTCTGCGTCTCGGCCCTGCGGTGGCGGGCGATCAGGATCTCGCGGTTGCGCCTCGCGTCCTCGTACTTGCTCTCGAGCTGCTGCAGCTCGCCCTTCAGCTTGTCCACCATCTGGGACTGCGCCTGGAGCTGCTGCTGGTAGACCTGCGCGTTCTCCTCGTAGTCGTTCTTGCGCCGCAGCGCCTCACGCGCGAGGTCGTCGCGGTGGTTCTGTACCGCGAGCACGGCCTTCTGCTGCCACTCCTGCGCCAGGTCCTGGTTGCGCTGCATGTTCGCCTGCAGGATCTTCTCCTGCGCGATCATGTCCGCCACCTGCCCCCGCGCCTCGGCGATGGCGCTCGCCATGTCCCGGATAATCTGGTCTATGACGACCTCCGGATCCTCCGCCTTGTCGAGCAGTGCGTTGATGTTCGCCCTGAGGATGGTGCTCATTCGCTCGAATATGGATGCCAACTCTCTTCCTCCCTACTTGCTTGTGCTCGGCTCACCGAATCCAGAGCTCCACGTTCTCGGCGTGCTCGGGCTTGCCGAGCATCGCCTTCGGCCCCTCGTCCCACTCCTCTACCCAGAGGTAGTTCGACTCTCCCGTGTACTTGCGGTACCCCACGAACAGCCCGCCGCGGGTGCCGGTGGCTCCGGTCACGGTCACGGTCGCGGTGCCCCGCTCAGCCAGGGGCCACCTCGCCCCCTGGACCTCCACGGCGTCGGAGCCCGCGTCGGGAGGGACCTGCGTCGGCCGCATTATACCGAGTTGGGTGCCACCCTGCTCGACGAGCAGCCAGCTCTCGCTCGGACCGCCCCCGAGGAGGTAGGTGTACCACGTCTTTCCGCCCTCGCTCCATTCCAGCCTGCCGGTTATGACGTAGTCGGTGCCGTCGTAGGTCAGCGCGTCGTTCGGCTTGAGCTGCGTGAACTTCTCGGGCTCCTGCACACCAGTGGGTCTCGGCCCCGAGAGCAGCTCCGCGACGGTCGGCAAGGGCTTCTCCTCGCCCGAGGTCAGCACGCGGCTGCGCTCGTTCGTGGCGTTCTCCAGTCTGGAGATCGTGCCCGAGAGGCGCGAGACGAGGCTGGTGTTCGGCTGGCCGGAGGCGAGCGCTCGGGTAAGGTCCGTGACCTGCTCCTCGAGCGCGCGCGTGCCGGAGTCGAGCGCCGCGTCTATGCTGCGCACGGTCTCGGCGTCGGACGCGTCCGCCGCGAGGGTGTCGAACACCCCGACCCGCTCGTAGGAGGCGCTGCGGAGAGCGGCGGTCACGCCCTCGAGCCGCTTGAGCGCGTCCTCGAGCAGCAGCCGGTTCGTGGGGTTGGAGGCGGGCAGGGCGGCCCGGAGCACGGACTGCAGCCGGTCGTGCTGGCGGGCGAGCCGGTCGGCAAGCTGCACACGGCTGAGGCTCTCGCTCTGCAGCGTCCTCCGCCGCTCGACGATCTCCGCCTCCGCCTGCTCCTCCTGCTTCGCGCGGGAGAGGACGAACAACCCCCCAAACACGAGGGGCAGCGCGATTATCAGGAAGAAGATGATCGCGAATATGGTGCCGCCTCCTCCACCGACGGCGAGGATCGCCCAGAGTATGCCCAGGGCGCCGATGACGAGGCCGACCGCGATCATCAACGCTCCCCACAGCCTGGTTTGTGCGAGCAACCAGCTCCCTCCTCAGAACGCGGCGCTAGCTGAAGTCCGCGCCGCCTCCTCCGCTGCCGCCACCGAAGCCGCCAGCGCCTCCTCCGAAGCCACCACCTCCGCCGAAGAAGCCGCCTCCATCACCACCCCAGTGGCTTCCGCCGAACGCGTCCGATGCCTGGTCGAACAGGTCAGCCAGGCTGTTGCTGCCCTGGTCGAACGCGTTCGTATCGTTGCCGAAGTCGAACAGCCCGGTGCCGCCGAACAACCCCCCGCCAGCGCCCGCGTTGCCGGACGGGGGAGCGTTCTGGGCCCCTCCAGCTCCGGAGCCCGCGCTCGTGCCTCCGCCTCCGTAGTACCCGCCGAACGGCGGCACGATTATCACCGGCCCGCCGTACGGGTCGTACGACCGATAGTAGCGGCCCGGCTGTCCTCCGACCTCCACGGGCTCTCCAGGCTTGTACCACGGCGGCGCGGGCACCCCCACGGACGAGAACTTCTCGATCCACGACCTGCCGACGTGGAACGCGGTAGCGTAGGACATGTAGCGCTCGAACGCCCCCTTGTCCTGCGAGAGCTTGTCGCTGTGCTCGATGTTCTCCAGATAGCTGCGGAAGGCGCGCCACTGGGAAGCTGCGACCGCTCCATCCAGCGTGCGCACTGGCATCGCGCCCGAGAGGCGCATCAGCGCGAAGCCTACCGCCGCGAGCCCGAGCGCCGGGAAGAGCACGAAGAAGAAGTTGGCGTACTGCGAGAACAGCACGAGCCCGAGCACGCCCAGCACGCCCGCCAGGACCACGATCCCCACGCCGATCTTGTGGTACCGCTGTCGCACCTTCTCGGGGTTGTCCCTGAACAGCCCCTCGCGCACGACCTCCTCGTAGAGCTGGTCGCGGAACAGCGGGATCGCCGCAAGGAAGTGCCCTTTGGCGTCCGAGAGCATCACCGAGTCACCGCCGCCGAAGAGGTTCTCGATCAGGGTCCTCTCGTAGGGCCGCAGCCGGCTCCTGTCCGCGTCCTTGACCAGCTCGAGCTTGTAGTCGTTGTTCGAGCCGAGCAGCTTGTCGTTCTGGACCTGCGTGATCCTGATGATGCCCCGCTCCGCGAGGGAGACGATCGAGCTTATCACGTCCTGCACATCCACCCGCTCGTCGAGGAGGACGCCCACCAGCGGCGCGGGCAGGTCGCTGGGCGGGGAGGATACGCTCTCGGGGTCGCGACCCACGGAGGGGTCCTTGCCCCGCGTGAGCCACAGCGTGAACAGCCCCACGAGCCCCACCACGGGAATCAGGAAGCCGATGACGAGCAGGATGAAGTTGTTGCGCGGCCTGACCGTCTCGTTCAGGTAATCCTCGCGGTCGGCCTGTGCCTGCCACGACGGTTTGGTCGCGTTCACGATCCCCTTCGGGAACTGCGCGCGCACCTCCCACCCCTGATTTGCCGGGATGCTGCCGACGCTGAACACCGCGCCGTTGGACGTCGGGCTCTCCTTCCCGCCGAGCCTGGCGGGGTAGCTGGCGAGCACGAGGTCCGAGGGCTTCACGCTGCCGGGCAGCCGCAGGGTGACCGTGCTCTCCTCCACGGGGAAGCGCCTGTCGGGCGGCACCGCCTGCCACCGTATCTGATCCACCTTCGGGTACACGCGCACGACTCCGTGCACCGTGTACTTCACCACGAAGGTGCGTGTCTCGCCGGGCGAAGCCTCCGGGAAGTGCCAGAGTATCTCGAGCTGGTTGTTCTCGACGCTCGTCTCGATCGGCACCTCCCGGGTGCCTCCGCCGGGCTGGACCGCCAGCACGTGTACGTTCGAGATGTCGTCCACCCGGCCGAGGGGGATCGTGCGCCCGCCGTTCTGCCAGTAGCCGCTCTGGAACTGTATCTGCTGGGTCTCGGCCACCTGCATCAGCCCGTTCTTCTGGACGTCGAGGGCGACGTCGAACCTCTTCCAGACGAGGCTCTTGGAGCTATCCGCCTGTGCCGGGGCGGCGAGGCTCGCGAGCGCGAGCAGGAGGATCACGACGCGCAAGAAGCTAAGTGGGCGCATGTCATCTTCTCCGACGCAGGGCGCTCCCGACCCTCCGGCCCAGCAGGAGGGTGAGGAGGCCACCGATGGTTGCCGTCGTGCCGAGCAGGGCGCGGATCACGAGGCGCTTGTGCTCGACCGCCCAGGCGAAGAGTGGCCGCAGCGGCTCGGCCCTGCCCGCGAGCCTGTACCAGAGCGGCCGGCACGAAGTGTCGGACGCCGTCGTCGCCAGGGCTTTTTCTACGCTCATCGTCGCGTTATTATACTTCATATGCTCGCCAGCATATCGAGCCCTGACGTTCCATTCCATCCACTGGAAGAACGTGGTCGGGAGAGTAGGGCGGGCCAATCAATATAAAGCTGGCCCTCGTACTGATCGAGCCACTGCGAGGGGCAAACGCTTCTGCATCGTTCTCATCTCCGCGTGCCTTCGTCTCGTGTTGCATCGTTATGACTATTATCGAGGATGTGCTGTAATGTTTGCGGCACAAGGCTTGACAATAACTCCTGTCGGCTGTATAATGCAGCTACCTGATAGGGCGCTGGTGGTATCCTCGGTACCTCTTCTTATTCAGCCTTCAGTCAGCGCTTATCTGGGGAAGAGGTGGGGCTTATATCCCGCTATCCGGGTGTTCTGCCCTCTATCGGCACCCTTGCTCGTTTCCGAGGTCCTCCCCGGCTGCCTTCCGATTCGTTCGATCGCGGAGAACGGTATACAAGGATGACCTGCTGTGGGGCCGGTATGAGCATCACGCCGACTTCAACGATTTCTCCTACCGGGACTCGAATGGTGAATAGCGGTCGAGTTCGAAACTTGGGACAGCAGGTACTAGGGGGTGAGAGGTGGGCGGCAAGGTGTTCTTAGGTGTGCTGACGGCTGCGGTAGTGGCGGTCGTGTCCATCGTGCTCGGGAGGCTTTCCCCCGGCTCGGGAAGGGAGGCGGGTAATAGCATGCCCACCTGGGTCCTGGACGACCATCTACAATCGTTTCATAAGAGCAGGGTGTTCGAGCCAGCGCCCGGCACCCCTCCCACCACCCCCGAGAGCGCGGTACAGGCGGCGATCAGGACTCTGGGGGGTGTCGGGAACATATCCGGCAACGTGCGGGTGGGCTACGTGCTGGTGACCACGAGGTGGCCCGAGCTGAAGGACAAGCCTATGTGGGTGGTGCAGGTGGATCAGATAATGTGGAGCTATCCCAAGGAGCGCGGGCTCAAGTGGAAGCTGAGCAGGGCAGAGGTGCTGATAGACGCCGACACGGGCAAAGTGTACAGCCACTCCGAGGATGAGCTGCCCTCAAACGGCACAGGCACCCCTACACCAGTCCCCAGTCAGGACACGCCAACGCCGTAGGCGACAGTGATGAGGGCGATTGCCCTTGTCGCCCTCATCACTGTGGAACCTGCTAAGCCGCCACCACAGCAGTCGCGCACTGCCGCTTCCACTCGCGTGAATCGCCCGCCCTTGCCTCGGTGGCGGGATCACGGTCGGCTTTTCCCCGTCGGACCTTGCGAAGGTATACTTCAAAACATGCGCGACTGCGCGGATTCGGACGTGAAGCGCCACGAGGGGCGGAGAGGCCCCGCAGCCATGCCCGCACCCGACAGACTGACCGCCTCGGAACCGGATCGCACGTCCTCGAGCCCCGATCGACACGGGGTCGGGGCGCTGCGCGTGCGACTGCTCGGCGGATTCACTGTCTCGACAGAGCTCGGAGCGATAGAGGAGGAGTCCTGGCGGCTCCGCAAGGCGGCGAGCCTGGTCAAGCTCCTTGCCCTCGCGCCCGAACACCGCCTGCACCGCGAGCAGCTGATGGAGCTGCTCTGGCCCGAGCTCGACCCCACGTCGGGCGGGAACAACCTTCGGTACGCGCTGCACATCGCGCGGCGCATCATAGCCCGTCCGCCGATGGAGCCGGGACGGTACCTGGTGACGCGGAGCGAGCACGTGTGGCTCTGCCCGCGAGATCCGCTGTGGGTGGACGTCGCCGCGTTCGAGTCGGCGGCCGCGGCGGCGAGGGTGACCCGGGACCCCGCGGCCTACCGTGCGGCGCTCGACCTGTATAGAGGGGACCTGCTCCCCGGCGACCCCTATGAGGAGTGGGCGATCGAGCCGAGGGAGCGCTTGCGGGCGGTGCGCCTCGAGCTTCTGATGAGGCTGTCGGAGCTTCGGGAGGCTTCGGGCGACTTCGAGCAGGCGGTCGCCGGGCTCTCGGAGGTCGTGCGGGCCGACCTCACGCACGAGGAGGCCCACCGCGGCCTGATGCGCCTCCACGCTAGCATGGGCGACCGGAACCGCGCGCTCCGGCAGTACCAGACGCTCGCGGACGCGCTAGGGCGGGAGCTCGGCACGCAGCCCGACGCGGCCAGCAGGCGCCTGTACGA
>CADDYR010000178.1 GCA_902810765.1 Chloroflexota bacterium | reverse complement strand
ACCGCACGTCCAGCCCAAGCCCGGCGATCCGGCGTTCGAGCGGGCCTCGATATGCGTCGTCGCCCGCAACCTCGACGCCCTGCGCGGCGCGGAGCGCGAGGCGGACTCGCTCGGCTACCGGGCGCTCGTGCTCACGAGCAGGCTCGAGGGGGAGGCCCGTGAGGTCGGGAAAGTGATCGCCGGGCTTGGGCTGGACGTGCGGTACGAGGGGCTACCGGTCCCGCCTCCCGCCGCGCTGCTGCTCGGAGGCGAGACGACTGTCAGGGTGCAGGGAGGCGGGCTCGGCGGGCGAAATCAGGAGATGGCGCTCTCCGCCGCGCTCGGCATCTCGGGGCACGACGGCATCCTTACCGCCTGCCTGGGCACGGACGGCACCGACGGGCCGACGGACGCCGCCGGAGGCGCCGTGGACGGCGCGACCGTGGCGCGGGCGGTCGGGCTCGGCCTCGACCCGCGCGATCACCTCCGCAGAAACGACTCCTACGCGCTCTTGAAGGCGACCGGAGACCTGCTCGTGACGGGTCCGACGGGCACGAACGTGAACGACCTCGTGCTCGTGCTAGTAGGCTAGCGCAAGGGCGCCGTGGCTTCCCGGGCCCCCAGACTTCTCGGGTGGAGGCGCTCAACGTAGCGCAGGTAATCCTCGACCTCGCGCCGCGCGCGCTCCTCGTCCCAGCCCAGGTGCTTCCTGGCGATACCGGCCGCGGCCTCGAGCGAGTCGAGCCCGGCACTGCTGTTCAGCCCGACCATCGTGCGCCTGAGCATCGCGTCCGCGAGGGTCCGTGCCATCTCCTGCTCGAAGGCGAACACGATCTCCGCCCCTATCGCGCCGGTCTCCTCGTCGAACGGTCTGGCGAGCTCCGGGCAGTCCTTCGCGAGGCGCAGCACCTCCCGCGCCCTCACGCCGTACACCCGCACCAGGTGATCGCTCGTCCGCTCGGGCAGGCCGGACGTGCCGATGAAGCGGTCGCGGAAGGCGTCGAAGTCGCCCGTGGCGCCGGGAAGCAGCGTGCCGCCCGTGGCCCCGCGGCGTCCCCTGCGGCCGAGCTTGCGGCCGACCTCGTCCACCGCCTGCTCCGCGAGGCTGCGGTAGGTCGTGAGCTTCCCCCCGATGATCGAGATCAGCCCCTCTAGCGCCGGCGCGTGGTCGTGGAGGATATGGCGGCGGGTGATGCTCCCCTCCGCGCCGTCCTCCTGGTACGGCAGGGGCCTGACGCCCGAGTAGGTGTACAGCACGGACGAGCGCGTGAGTCCGCAACCCGGGATGACGTTAGCCGTCTCCCGAAGGAGGTACGCTATCTCCTCCTCGCTCGCCTCGACGCGGTCGAGGTCTCCCTCGTACCTGAGGTCCGTCGTGCCTACGAGATAGTGCCGGTTCCAGGGCACTATGAA
Organism: Chloroflexota bacterium; assembly: GCA_902810765.1. Classification (GTDB taxonomy): domain Bacteria; phylum Chloroflexota; class Chloroflexia; order Thermobaculales; family Thermobaculaceae; genus CADDYR01. Next base: position 7,039 of record CADDYR010000178.1, on the reverse strand, counting down.
GAACGGCCGGTGGTCCTGCCTCGCCTCGACGTACAGGGCCTCTGCGGGAGCTCCCGGGAACGGCGGCACGACGACGTGGCTGCCCTTCGTGCCGCCCACGAGGCGACGGAGGGGCGGCTCGTACTCGGCCAGCACGTCGTCCACCCAGGGACCGGCCACGTTCAGGACGACCCTGCCGCGCGCGCGGCTCACCTCTCCCGAGAGCTCGTCCTGGAGCTCCACCCCCACGACCCGGCGGTCCTCCCGGAGCAGCGAGCGCGCCCGGGTGTAGGTGCGCACGACCGCGCCGTGGTGCGCGGCGGAGAGCGCGTTCTCGAGCGTGAGCCTCTCGGGGTACTCCGCCTGGCAGTCGTAGTACATCGCGGCAGCCCGCAGCCCCTCCGGGTTCAGGCCCGGTACGCGGCGCAGCGCCTCCCGGGAGCCGAGCATCCTGTGGCCGGGCAGGGACTTGTCGAGCGAGAGCAGGTCGTAGGCGAGCATGCCGATGCGGATCACGAGCGGCCCGCGCTTGTCCCAGCGGTAGATGGGGATCAGGAGCGGCAGCGGCCTGACCAGGTGGGGCGCGATGTACAGCAGCCGCTCGCGCTCCCGCAGCGACTCGCGCACGAGCCCGATCTCCCCGTGCTCGAGGTAGCGCAGGCCGCCGTGGATGAGCCTCGTGGGCCAGCTCGTCGTGCCGGACGCGATGTCGCCCTTGTCTATGAGCAGGACGCTGTACCCGCGGATCGCGGCGTCGCGGGCGATCCCCGCGCCGTTGATCCCCGCTCCGATGACTATGACGTCGAAGACCCGCTCCTCCAGGCCGTCCGATGCAGTGCCCAACGTTCGAGTCCTTCCCCTGTCACCTCTCATGATGCCGCAAGGCGTCGAGTATCTCGACCACTCCGCTCAGGACGTATGTGGGACGCACGCTCGAGGCTTCCAGCTGCTCCGGGCTCGTGACCCCGGTCAGCACCAGCGCCGAGTCCATGCCGGAGTTGGCTCCCGTGCGCACGTCGGTCTCGAGCCGGTCCCCGACGACGAGGCAGTCGGAGGCGTCCAGCCCGATGGATTCGAGGGCGACCTCCACGATGATCGGCGAGGGCTTGCCCACGATCACCTCGACGCGCTTGCCGGTCGCGCCCTCGATCGCGCCGATCATCGCGGCGCAGTCGGGGATCTCGCCGCCCTCCACTGGGCAGGTCCTGTCGGGGTTGGTGGCTACAAAGCGCGCGCCCCTCCTGATCGCCTGCAGCGCGACGTTCAGCTTCTCGTAGGTGAACGTCCTGTCGAAGCCGCACACGACGATGTCTATCTCATCGGGTCCTTCCGAGAGGCTGAACCCGGCGGAGCGAAGCTCCTCGACCAGCGGCGGCTCGCCGACTACGTACAGCGTGCTGCCCGGCGCGGTCCGCCCCAGATAGATCGCCATCACCTGCGCAGAGGTCACGACATCCGCGGCCTCCGCCGGGATGCCCAGGCGGGTGAGCTTCTCGCCGTACTGCTCGCGCGTGCGCGTCGGGTTGTTGCTCAGGAAGACAACCCTTCGCCCCAGCGACCTCAGCCGCTCGACGAGCTCCCTCGCCCCCGGCAGCAGCCTGTCTCCGAGGTACAGCGTGCCGTCCAGGTCGAACAGGTATCCCCGGTAGCCTCCGAGGCAGCGGCGCGCTGCCGTCGCGGGCGATCCCTGGCCCGGGGGACGGGACGATCTCTCGCTCACCCGCTGACTCGCTCCGGCCAGGTCGTCGTTCATCGTGAGCGCGCAACTCCCTCCTGGTGACTTCGTTCGGGGCTCACCGTTCGCCCAGGGCACCCGTCCCCTGTCACGCGCGGGTGCTGGCACGGACACACTGAACTGCGGGGCTAAGCGCCTCGAGGGGTCGTCTCGTGGACCAGCGCCGCCAGCCGGTCGCACTCGTCAGTTATGATACCATCCAGCCCGAGGCGCATCAATGCGCGCATGCGGGCCGCGTCGTTCACGGTGTAGGCGAACAGGAGCAGGCCCCGCTCGTGGCTCATCCGCACGAGCTCGGGCGTGACGCTCGACTCGTGGCAGGCGATGCCGGAGGCGTAGGAGGCCACCTCTTCCACCGCCTCGGGGCCGAGCTCGAACCCCTCGGGCGTGAGCTGGAGCCGTGTGGACTCGGGGGCGAGACTTGCGACCGCACGCACGCAGCCCTCATCGAACGACTGCAGCACGGCCGCGCCGTTCGAGAGCATATCGGCCTCGCGGAGGGCACGCACGACCCCGAGGGTCAGCTCCGGCTGGCGGCCCTTGATCTCCACGAGCAGCCGGCACCTGCCCCTCACCAGGGCTATCACCTCGGCGAGCTCGGGCACCCGCAGGTCGGCCGGGTCGAGCGACGGCGGCACCTCCCCTCCGTAGAACCACTCGCCCGCGCTCAGCCTCCGCAGCTCCCCGAAGCCGAGGGAGGACACCTCGCCGGTGCCGTCGGTCGTGCGGTCCACTGTGGCGTCGTGGATGCACACGATGCGTCCGTCGCGCGTGAGGTGCACATCGAGCTCCACCATGTCCGCGCCCCTCTGGATGGCGGTGCTGTAGGCGAGGAGTGTGTTCTCCGGCGCGAGCGCCGACGCGCCTCTGTGCGCGACGACCACCGGGGGCGCGTGTGCGGGCCTGGTCGAGACCATCGCCTGCTCCCTTTCGAGCTGTAGTAGATCCAGGGTGGAACGGGTGGGGAGCGCTCCCCACCCGTCGCTAGCTCTCTGACTCCGGGCCGAGGATCAGGTCGGTGATATAGTTGGCGAGCCAGGTGGCCAGGATGCCCAGGGCGAGCCCGAGAAGGCCCTTGAGCACTCTTCTCCGGATGTCTTCGTCCATTGCCTCGTTCCTCCTGTCTTGGTAGAAGTGGTCAGACGGCGACCCGAGCGCTCCCGGGCTGCACGATCGGTACCATTATGCCCTTCCGGATCGGCGCACGCGCGTCCCCACCCCTCGGGCAACGGGCGGAGCCACGGGGGTCTTCCGTGGCTGCGCCGCGGAGCGCCAGCGCGCGTGCTCGGCCGAGATCTCCGCTCCGAGCAGGACGATCTGCATCGTGATGTAGATCCAGGTCACGAACGCGAGCAGCGCGCCGATGGTGCCGTACGTCGGGTTGAAGTTGATCAGCCTCGCCGGCAGCAGTGCGAAGACCTCCTTCGCGCCGATCCACAGCACCGCGGCGACGAGCGCTCCGAGCCACACGTCACCCCAGGCGGGCCTCGAAGCGGGAACGAAGCGATACATGAGCGCGAACATGAGCGCGACGATCGCGAACGAGAGGGTGAGGTTGCTGAAGCTTATGAGCAACAGGGCGTGGGGGATGAAGCCAAAGGTGCGAGCTCCCGCGGAGATCAGAAACTGCACGGCGGCGGACACGAGAACGGAGGCGGCCACGGCTATCATCGTGCCGAGCACGGTGAGGAACGGGATCAGCTTGTTCGCGATGAAGCTGCGCCCGTCGTGCACGCGCCACGCCACGTCCATTCCGGTGTGCAGGCCGTTGAAGACCCGCGCCACCGCGTAGAGCAGTACTACGCCGCTCACGCTCGCGGCCGTCCTGCGGAGGGTCAGCACGTTTCCGATGACCTTGTCGAAGTTGGCGACGAGCACATCTTGGGCCTGAATGTTCGGCAGCGTGCCCAGGAGGAACACGAGCGCCTGTTGCTTCGCGTCGCGGTCGTCGACCAGCGCCGTGCCTAACAGGGTGATCATCAGCACCGCGGCGGGGAAGATGGCGAGCAGGGCGTAGAACGCCACTCCCGCGGCGAGGAGCCCGTCGTGGTTCACGTTGTAGTTCACGACGACGTTCCGGGAGAACCTGTACAGAGTGCTCAGCCTGTCCAAATTCCAGCCTTTCACCGGCAGCGGCGTCAGAGCTGGCGCCCGGGGTAGAGGAGCGAGAGTACGGCGGCCCTCGTCACGATCCCCACCGGATGGCCGTGCTCGGTCACCTGCAGCCACTCCGAGCGCGCCTGCTCCATCCCGAGCAGCGCCTCCTGACAGCTCTGGTCGGCCCGCACGACCGGGATGGACTCGATCGGGCGCATCAGGAGCGCGAGGGGGGTGATGCCCCATACCGACCGGGGGATCCGCTCGACCATGTGGGCGGTGACCACGCCCGCGGGGCGGTCGTACATCAGGGCGAGGTAGAACTGCTTGCCAGTCGTCCGAAGGTAGCCCGAGTACAGCTCGTCGGCGGTCAGCAGCGCGGAGACCTCGATGAGCGATTCCATGACGTCCGACGCCTTGTGGCGCTGCAGCGCGTCCTGCACGTGCGCCTGGCTGTAGCTCGTACGCGCCATCGAGATGAGGAACCAGCCGATGAGCACCATCCAGAAGGCGCCGAGGTCGCTCTGTGTGAAGATCAGGAAGATGCCTCCGGCGATGAACAGGGCGCCTATCATCTGGCCGGACACGGAGGCTACCTTCGTGGCCTCGAGGTAGTCGCCGCGGAGCCCCCAGATCGCGGCCCGGAGCACCCTCCCGCCGTCGAGCGGGAACCCGGGCACCAGGTTGAAGAGCAGCACCACGATGTTCAGCAGCCCCGCGAGCTGAAGCACCACGCCCGCGAGCGGGCGCCAGGCGAATATCAGGTCGCCGACCCCCCAGAACAGTCCGCCGAGCGCGAGGCTCACGGCGGGACCCGCGAGCGCGATCAGCAGCTCCTCGCGCGCGCGGCGCACCTCCTTGCCGATCTGCGCGACGCCGCCGAACAGGTACAGCGTGATCGAGAGCACCGGGATCCCGAACCTGCGCGAGACCAGGCTGTGGCCGAGCTCGTGAGCCACCAGCGAGCCGAAGAACAGCACGGCGACCGTTACCGCGCACACCCAGTACACCCACTCCGCCTCGCCGATGATCATCTGCGGCAGCTCCTGCGTCGCGATCGTGAACACGAACAACGCGAACACGAGGAACCACGTGGGGTTGATGAGGAACGGTATTCCGGCCAGCCGACCTATCCTGATGCCGCCGAACAAAAGCGCCCACCTCCGGTTACTACCAGTATATCCCCAGGCGGCCGGTTCACGATCCCGTGGGGATGATCGGCAGGATCAGGCGTGATGGGCGGCCGGGGTCGTGGTACACGCGCTGCTCGGCGCGCGCCATCTCCGCGCTCTGCGTGAGCGAGCCTCCGGTGTTCAGGTTGCGGTCGTACTTCGGAAAGGCGCTCGAGGCGAGGTGCAGACGTATCCGGTGACCTGCCCGGAAGACGTGCGAGGTGTTCCAGCAGTCTATCGCGAAGCAGTACGGCCGGCCGGGCTCGAGGAGCGAGGGCCGGTCCATCCCCTCCCGAAAGCGCGCCCGCACCATCCCGTCGGTCAGCCTCTGCACGAACCCCGAGGGGTGCACGTCCAGCAGCATCGCCATGTAGTCGGTGTCGCGGGCGGAGGACGACGCGTATAGCTCCACCCGGACCGGGCCCGTCACCTCGACGTCCTCCCCGAGCTCCGAAGTCGTGTACACGAGCACGTCCCCCCGGCGCTCGATGGCCGCGTAGTCGTCGGGGCCGCCGATCTGTGCCGACACCGGCTCGGTTATGAACGGCACGGGGCGGGCGGGGTCGTAGGTGTACGTGTCGGCCGACTCGTCCGAGGGCGGCTCGGTCGAGAGGGCGCCGTCGCCGAAGCTGCTGTTCGCGCCGCCGCCGCTGTGGAGGTAGTAGGAGGTGAAGCGGGTGCGGGCCGGCGGCCACTCCTGCTCGTCGCGCCACCTGTTCTCGCCCATCACGAAGATGCGCACGGGGGGCTCGCGGTCTATCCCGTTCTCCTCGCCCCTGAGCCAGCGGTCGAACCACCGAAGCTCGTAGCCCCTGAGATCTATCACGGCCTCCGGCCCGAAGTCCACCTCGCCCAGCTTCTGCGAGCTGTTGACGTTGTGGGGCCACGGGCCCATGAGCAGCTTCTGCGACCTCCGCACCTCCGGGCTCGGGACGTGCGCGACCATCCCCGCGAAGTTCAGGGGAGTGCCGATCTGCTCGTCGTCGTACCAGCCCGAGATGTGCAGCACCGGCACGCTCACCCGCTCGAAGCTGTCCTGGTAGCAGATCTCGCGCCAGTAGCCGTCGAGCTGCTCGTGGCGGCAGTCCTCGCGCCAACGCTCGCTCACCCTGCCCGCCGCCTCGTCCATCGTGATCAGCGGCAGGTGCTCGTAAACCTTCGTCCACTCCACGGCGGACACGTTCTGCAGCGCGCGGCCGCTCGTCATATGGGTCCAGCACAGGTGCATCGGCCCCGGAGTGCCGGTCGGCCACTCGACGAACGGGTCGGAGGGGGTGACGAGCGCGATCATCGCCCTCAGGTGCGGCGGTTGCAGCACCGCGGTGAGCCACTGGATCCGGGCCAGGTACGACCCCCCGAGCGTGCCCACGTTGCCGTCCGACCAGGGCTGGGCCGCGCACCACTCGATCGCGTCGTAGCCGTCGCGGCCGTCGTTGCGGTACGGCACGAACTCCCCGTCCGAGTCTCCCCTGCCCCTGACGTCCATGAACACGAACGCGTACCCGCGCTCCGCGAAGTATCTGGCGGTCTCCAGGCTCTGATCGCCCGTCTTCAGGTAGGGGGTGCGCGAGAGGATCACGGGGAAGCGACCCTCGGCGTCCGGCCGGTACACGTCCGCCGAGAGCTCCACCCCGTCCCGCATGGGCACCCTGCGGTCGAACTCTATCCTGACTTTGTGAGTCTTCCTTGCGCTGTCGGACGGCTGCGTCTGCCCCACGGACCTGCTCCTTTCGGCGACCTGGTGCTACATGCTGCCACAACCGGGAGCCCGAGTCCAGGAGGACGCGGAGGCTCGGATTTTGCTACGCTTTACGCGGCGCCGGTCGCCGGAGGACAGTTGTCCGGGCGCACAGCTTTCGATATCACGGCGCCTGCAGCAGGTCAGGAAGGAGTGGTGTAACGCTAATGGGTGCTGCAAACAATCCGGTAAGGTTCGGGGTGTTCGTGCCGCAGGGGTGGAGGATGGACCTGGTGGAGATACCAGACCCTGTGGCAAAGTACGAGGCGATGACCCGGGTGGCGCGAGAGGCCGACTCCCTCGGCTACGACTCCATCT
>CADDYR010000177.1 GCA_902810765.1 Chloroflexota bacterium | reverse complement strand
GTCCCCGCGCGACGAGGACGTGTTCCTCGACCCGTTCTGCGGCGCGGGGACGGTGCTGCTCGAGCGGGCGCGGGCGGGGCGGTACGAGCGTCTGCTCGGCGGCGACGTCTCTCCCGAGGCGCTCAGCGCCGCGCGCGAGAACCTGGGCACCCTCCGCTCGGTCGAGCTCGGCGAGTGGGACGCGCGCGACCTGCCTCTCGAGACCGGCTCGGTGGACGCCGTCGCCACGAACCCGCCGTTCGGAGAGCAGCTCGGAAGCCACGAGGAGAACCTCCAGCTGTACCCGGCGTTCCTTCGGGAGGCGGCTCGGGTGCTCCGGCCGGGAGGCAGGCTGGCGCTGCTGACCGCGGAGACGCGCCTGGCGGAGGAGGAGCTGTCCCGCCCGGGCTGGGCGCTCACGGGCAGGCACGGGGTGCAGGTGCTCGGGAAGAGGGCGGAGCTCTTCGGCGCGCTCAGGACCTGAGCCGAGCGGCGCGCGCCTGGCGCGCGCCGAGCGCCACCGCCCCGTACAGGCCCGCGTCGTCCCCCAGCTCGGCTCGGACTATCTCCAGGTCCTCCTTGAACACGGGCATCAGCCCCCGGTCCACCACTCTGCGCATCGGAGCGAACAGGAGGTCTCCAGCGTTCGACACCCCTCCGCCGATGACGACCATCTGCGGGTTGAAGATGTGTATCAGGTTGACGATCCCGTAGCCGAGCAGCCTCCCCGCGAGCGCGAGGATGTCCCTCGCGAGCTCGTCCCCCCTGCGCGCGGCCTCGGCCACCACCTCCGCGGTGACCTCCAAGCCCGTCTCGCGGGCGACCTCGGGGATGATCGTGGGATGCCCGTTCTCGATGGCCTCCCGAGCGCGGCGAGCGATCGCCGGCCCCGAGGCCAGAGCCTCGAGGTGTCCGTACTTGCCACATCCGCACTTCGGACCGTTCGGGTCTATCACGACGTGCCCCACCTCGCCCGCCGCGCCGCTCTGGCCCTCGAGGAGCTCGCCGTCCACGATTATCCCGCCACCGATGCCGGTGCTCACGGTTATGTAGATCATGTGGCGGACGCTCCGGCCCGCGCCGTACTCGAACTCCCCCAGGGCCGCCACGTTCGCGTCGTTGCTGAGCGCCGCGGGTATCCCCGTGCGCTCCTCGATGATGCGGCCGAGGGGCACGTCCTTCCAGCCGGGCAGGTTCGGCGTCTGGCTCACGACCCCGGTCCTGGAGTTGATCGGGCCGGGCGCGGCCACCCCAACACTGACCGGACGCGCCCGGCCAGCCGTAACGCGCTCGATGCTCGAGACGATCCGGCCGATGACCGCCTCGACCCCCTCCTCGCCACGGCTCTTCTCCTCCACCCGCCCGAGGAACCTGCCCTCCTGGTCCGCGAGCACGGTCCTGAGATCCGTGCCCCCCAGGTCCACGCCCACCACGAGCTCCTCGCCCACTCCGGCCTCCTGTGAAGAAACGATGGTATTCAGCGCCAAGATTCTAACAGGAACCGGAGGGGCAGTCCACGCCCGGCGCTTCCATCCCCCGAGTCAGTTATACTAGGCGTAACGCAGCCCTGGATCACTTACTTGGAGAACTACTTGCAGACTACTGGGACCGCCGACCTGCACATGCACTCGTCCGTGGGCGACGGGCTGCACTCGGTCGAGGAGATACTCGAGTGGGTCGAGCACAACACGAGCCTCGACCTCATCAGCATCACCGATCACGACGACATCACCGCCTCCCTCCGCGCCAGGGAGCTCGCGGCTCGGAGGAGATACAGGTTCGGCGTCGTGCCGGGCCTGGAGGTGTCCACGCGGAGCGGGCACCTGCTCGTGTACGGCGTCGAGCGCCCGATACCTGCGCTGCGCTCGGCGGAGGAGACAGCGCACACGGTCGCGGAGCAGGGGGGGTGGTGCATCGCGCCCCACCCGATGAGCCGGATCACGATGAGCCTGCGCGGCCCACAGCTCGACGTCCTCCGCGAGGCCGGCGTGCTCCTCGGCGTCGAGACGCTCAACTCGAGCCCCGCCGGCAGGCTCGGCAGGCGGCAGACCCACGATTACAACCTGGCGCACCTGGACGTCGCCGAGACCGGCGGGAGCGACTCGCACCGCCGGGAGCTGATCGGCAGCGCGTACACGAGCTTCGAGGGCCGCACCGAGCAGGACTTCGTTCGGAGCCTGCGCGCCCGCAGGACCGCCGCGGAGGGCCGCTTCTGGACGCTGTCCGAGTGCACGCAGGGCGCGCTCAGGATCACGTGCAGGGCATGGTTTGTGCTACCCGCGAAGAATGTGTCGCGGTTCATCGCCGGGGCCGCGGGGCGGCGCGAGCTGAAGGGCTAGCCGCGGAACACGCGACGGAAGGGAGGTGATCGGCACCACTTAGAGAGCTCACGGCCCGCTGGTGACTGGCACCCTCATTTATCCGGATTATCCCGCCAGACACCCGCGACGACAACCGAAGAGGGCTACCAGAAGAACGCGGTGGTCTTCTCGCGACCAGTTACGCAGCACTTATCTATCTACTGGAGAGCGGTATGATATCGGAACGAGAGGGCACCAGCGGCGTGGCGCCGCCTGCCCACACGCGGACGCGGCTGCTGGACTACCTCCCGCGTCACCTGCAGGAAACCCTCGGCGAGACTCCGGGGTTCCTCTCGCAGACCAGCGCGCACGTGCTGTCGTCTCCAGGCAAGATGCTCCGCCCGCTCCTCCTCCTCGACGCCTGCCGGAGCGCCGGTGGAGACCCCGAGGTGGCGTTCCCGGCGGCGGCCGGCACGGAGTACGGCCACATCGCAAGCCTCGTTCACGACGACATCATAGACGGAGACTCGAAGCGGCGGGGACAGGAGACGCTCCACGTCAAGTACGACCTGCCCTCGGCCATCCTGACGGGCGACCTCCTGATCTTCGAGACGTTCCTGAGCTACACCGAGTGCACCGACGCGGGCGCCCGGCCGGAGAACGTGCTCAGAGCGATCAGGATCCTCGCCAGTACCTGCATCGAGATGTGCAAGGGACAGGCGCTCGAGGCCGTCATCTCGGGGGACCTCGACGTGGGCGAGGATGTGTACCTGCGGGTCATACGGCTCAAGACGGCCAGCGTGTGCCGCGCGGCGGCGAAGATCGGCGCGTGCCTCGCGGACGCCCCCGACGACAGTGTCGAGGCGCTCGGCGCCTACGGTGACAACCTCGGCATGGCCTTCCAGATCGTGGACGACGTCCTCTCCTACGAGGGGAGCCCAGGCGTCACCGGAAAGACGCTCGAGAGCGACGTGCGCAACCGCCGGGTCACTCTGCCCGTGATCTACACTCTCCGCTCGGACGACGCGGAGGCGGCGGAGAGGGTACGGAGCCTGCTCCTCGACGGCGCAGCGGACGAGGAGAGGTCGCGCGGCGAGCTCAGGACGCTGCTGGTGCGCTCTGGCGGGCTCGACCGCGCCAGAGCGCTCGCCGACAGGTACACGCGCGAGGCGCAGAGGCAGCTGTACCGCCTCCCACCCTCGGAGGCACGCGACAGGCTGTACTCGCTCGCGGAGGTGTCTCTTACCAGGGATCGCTAGCACGACATGAGCAGCCTCACTCCGCATCAGAGCACGGCAACCTCGCACTCGGTGGGGTCGGATCCGTTCACCGACGGCCGACTTCACCGCGCGATCGACGAGGCCAGGGACTACCTGTACCAAAACCAGCGCGACATGAGCCACTGGGTCGGCACGCTCTCGAGCTCGGCGCTCGCCACGGCGATAGCGGTCGTCGCGCTGCGGCTGGTCGACGACGAGACCTACCACGACCGGATCGTGAGCGGGAGAGCCTGGCTCATCTGCACCCAGAACCCGGACGGCGGCTGGGGAGACGCCGTCAAGGACTACTCGAACATCAACGCTACCAGCCTGGTCATCGGCGCGCTCACCTTCACGGCGGCGTGCGACGAGAACGACTATCGGGAGGAGCTCGCCCGTGCGCTGGCGCGGCTCGAGGCGTTCGGGGGGTGGGAGGCCGTGGGCGACCCCGGGCGCTGCACCCTCTCCGGCCCGTGCCGCACGGTCGCGGCCCTGGCGGGCATACTCGACTTCATGAGGATCAAGCGCCTGAGGCCCGAGGTGATAATGCTGCCGGCGCGTGTCCGGCGCACGATCTCCACCACCTTCCCGGCGTACCTGAGCATCTCGATGCTCCACTCGGCGAGGGCCCGTCACCCGCTGAACCTCCTGCCGACCTACGGCCGGGCGTGCTCTCGGGCGCTGGAGTGGCTCCGGAGAACCCAGGGGCCGAACGGCTCGTTCGAGGAGTCCGCGTTCCTCACCTCCGTCATCATCGCCTGCGCGTACGCCTCCGGGCGGGGGAACCTGCCGTGGCTCCCGGCCGCGGTCGCGTTCGTGGTCGAGAGCCAGCGCGAGGACGGGAGCTGGCCGATAGACCGCGACCTCGAGACGTTCGACACCGACATGAGCGTGCTTGCGCTGCACGAGGCGGGGCTGAGGATACCGCACGCCGAGGGCGTGCGCAGCTGGCTGCTCGCCCGCCAGTTCTTCGTGCCCTGCTTTCCTACCTCCGCCCCGCCCGGCGGGTGGGCCTGGGCGATGCCCTCGGGATGGCCGGACAGCGACGATACCGCGTTCACCATCCTCGCCCTCCGGAAGCTGGGGGTGCCGCGGGAAGATACGGCGATACGGCGGGGCGCGGAGTGGCTCGAGGGCATGCAGAACCCGGACGGCGCGTGGCCCACGTTCGTGCGCAAGTCCAGGATGCCGTTCGACCACGACTGCCCGTACATCACGGGGCACGTGCTGAGCGCGCTGCACGCCGCGGGCCACCTGGAGCGCAGGCCGAAGGTCCTCCGGAAGGCACTCGAGTACCTGGCCCGCGCCCAGCGGTACGACGGCTCGTTCCCCTCGATCTGGTTCCGCGAGGCGACCGCGGGCACCGCCTCCGTGATCGAGGCGCTCGCCGACGTCGGCCTCGTGGACCACCCGATGGTGCCCCGCGCAAGGGACTACCTGCTCCGGAGCCAGAACGACGACGGCGGCTGGGCCGGCATCCGGTACGAGCAGGCGAGCACGGCGGAGGAGACCTCGTGGGCGCTGATGGCCCTGCTGCGCTGCCCCAGAGACGAGCGCATAGATCGCGCCGTGCGCCGCGGCGTCGAGTGGCTCCTCGCCCACCAGCGCGAGGACGGCACCTGGGAGGAGTGGCCGATTGCCCTCTACTACAGCGCGATGTGGTACTCCGACTCCTATTACGCGGTGACCCTGCCCCTTCAGGCTCTCGGCCGCGCGAGGAGGACGTATGGCGGGTCGTGACCGCCCGGGCGGGCTCAGGACCAGGCTGTTCGCGCACCTGGAGATGATGCGCCCCTACACGATGTTTCACTCCGGGATGGTGGCGCTCGCCGGAGCGCAGCTCGCGTCGGAGGGTCGCGTGCGGCCGTGGCGCGCCGCGCTCGCGACGCTCGTGACGGTGTGCGGCTGGGAGGCCGGGCTGTACGCGGGCGACTACTACGACCGGGAGCTCGATGCCAGGAGCAAGCCGTACCGCGCGATCCCCTCCGGCCGCGTCTCGGCGCGGGAGGCATTCCTGACGATGGTTGGCCTCATCGGCGCGGGATACGCCGCCGCGCTCGCGCTCGGCCGCCGAAACCTCGCGCTCGCCATCGGCACCACCGTGCTCGGCATCTCCTACTCGCGGAGCTTCAAGGACAGGGCGTTTCTGGGCAACTTCGACCGCGGAGTGCTCGGGGGGTGCGCGGCGCTCTTCGGCGCGATGGCTGGGGGAAGGGTGCTCCGGCCGAACGTGCTGCTCTTCTGCGGGCTCGTCCTCCTGCACGACTCGGCAACCAACCTGGTGGGCGCGATCCGGGACGTCGAGGGGGACAGGGCCTCCGGCTACCGGACGGTGCCGGTCGTGTACGGGGTGCCGCGCTCGGTGGACGTGGTGATCGCGCTCGTCGTGGGGTGGATGGCGCTCGCGCTCGCGCTCGCGCGCTCGCTCCGCCCCAACCCCGCCTCGCGCGCCCTGCTCGCGGCGTCCCTCTCGCTCGCGCTGAGGGTGTACGCGGACCTCCTGATCCACCGGAGCTGCGTCACGCGCCCACGGGCGATCGCGGCGCACAAGTACCTCGTCGCCGAGCGGCTCGTGCTCACCTCGAGCCTCGTCGCCGCCTACAGGGTCCGGGCGGCACTATGGCTGCTCGGCGCGAGCCTGGCCGCGACGCTCCTCAGCCAGGCGCTCCTGCGCGACCGCTATGAGCACAAGCACACGCCGCTCGTCGAGGGATAGCGAAAGATGCGCATCGCGATCGTGGGAGCGGGGGCGATAGGCTGCCACCTGGGCGCGAGGCTGTGCGAGGCCGGGCACGACGCCACGCTCGTCGGCCGCCGGGAGCAGGTGGAGGCCATCCGGTCGGGCGGGCTTCGGCTCGAGCTGCCGGACGGTACCGAGAGGCGCTACGAGCTCGAGGCCGTGACCGCGCTCGAGGAGACGCCCGACCTCGTACTCCTGACCGTCAAGACCCAGGACCTGCGCTGGGCGTGCGAGGAGGTGCGGGACGCAGTCCGGGCCGCGCCGGTGGTGGCGATGCAGAACGGGATCAGGGGCGACTCCATCGCGGCCGAGGCGCTGGGGCGGTCGAGCGTCCTAGGAGGGGTCGTGATGTGCGCGGCCACCTACCTGGAGCACGGCAGGGTCACGGTCCAGTTCCCCGGCTGGCTGATCGTCGGAGAGCCGTTCGAGGAGCCTACGAAGCGAACGCACTGGGTGGTGGACGTTCTTGGATCGGCGCTGCCCACCTACCTCACGCGCAACCTCATCGGCACGCGATGGAGCAAGCTGATCTCGAACCTCAACAACGGGCTGTGCGCGGCGACCGGCCTCGCGCTCACCGAGGTGGTCGCGGACCCGGTGGGCGCGAGGCTGTGCGTGCGCGTGATGAGGGAGGGGTACGCGGTCGCGCGGGCCGAGGGAGTCAAGCTCGACCACGGGCTGTACGGTCTGGCGCCCGCGACCCTCCTGCGGAGCCCGGGCTCCGCGATGGTCGCGGTGCTGCAGGGAAGCGTGACGACGATCCTGGACAGGCTCCCCGAGGGCGGGGCCGCGAGGCTGCTGTCGCTCGCCGCACGGGGCAGCCTGGCGAGGATGGGCGTGAGGGGCTCGACGTGGCAGAGCATCGCCCGCGGCAGGCGGAGCGAGATAGATTACCTGAACGGCGAGGTGTCGAGGCTGGGCAGGAGGCACCGTCTGCCCACGCCGTACAACGACCACCTCGTGGATGTGGTACATGTAGTCGAGAGCACACGGCAGTTCTGCACCCTGGAAGAGCTCATCCCGCCGGAGGCGGGAGAGGACCTGATCGGGCGATCACCCGCTGAAAGGAGTTGAGGCGGCATCGAGTCCGGGAAGAGCACCGACACCAGCCGCAGCACGAGGCGGGTGGCCGTCGTCTGCGAGAGCACCGCGTGTCTGCCCCCCGAGCTGGCAGACAGATACGGGATCGGAATCATCCCTGTTCCATTCATATTCGGCGACGAGACGTTTCTCGACGGGGTGGACATCACGACCTCGGAGTTCTATGAGCGGCTCACCTCCTCCCACACGCCTCCGAAGACCTCTCCGCCGTCTCCGGGAGAGTACCTCGCAGCCTGGGAGAAGGCCGCGAAGCTGGCCTCCGACGTCGTCTCGGTCACGGTGAGCGGGAAGATCAGCACGATGCAGCGCTCGACGAAGCTCGCGCAGGAGATGGCCGCACAGAAGCTGCCGGGCGTGCGCGTCGAGGTTGTGGACTCGCTCTCCGCGGCGATGGGGCAGGGGTTCGTCGCGCTCGAGGCGGCTCGGGCGGCGGAGCGAGGAGAGCCTCTCGAGCGCGTGGTCGAGGCCGCGCGGCGCGCGAGCGAGAGCACGAAGATGATCGTGACGCTCGACACGCTCGAGTACCTCGCGAAGACCGCCCACATCCCTCAGCTCGCGGCGTTCTTCGGCGGGCTGCTCAAGATCAAGCCGATCTTCCAGATCTCCGGCGGGGACGTGCAGGTGCTCACGAAGATCCGTACCCGGCGCCGCTCGATCGAGCAGCTCCTATGGTACGTGCAGCAGAACATCCCGCCTGACTCCCGCCCCCACGTCGCGGTGCACCACGCGCAGGCTCCCGAGGAGGCCGCCGAGCTCGAGGAGTGGGTGCGCTCGAGCTACGACTGCTCGGAGCTGTACACGACCGAGTTCACGCCCGTGATGGGCGGGTACTGCGGCCCGCGCCTGCTCGGCATCGCCTTCTACCTCGAGGAGCCGGGACGTGCCGGCTAGCCGCAGGCTGCGCCCGGCGGCCACCTTGGCTGCCTCCTACCTGTACGGCTCGGTGCCGCTCGTACACCTCCTCGCGATGCGTCGCGGCGTGGACCTGCGCCGGACGGGATCGGGGAACGTGGGCGGCTCCAACCTATGGAGGTCTGGCGGCGGGGTCGCCGCGGCCGCGGTCTGGGTGTTCGACGCCTCGAAGGGGATCGCGCCGGTGCTCGCGGCGCGCCGGGCGGGCTGCTCGCGGCTCGTGGC
>CADDYR010000176.1 GCA_902810765.1 Chloroflexota bacterium | reverse complement strand
CCGTAGTTCCCGTCGTAGTTGACCGCCGCGTATATGTCCAGCCCCACTATGTCCGCCACACCCTTGCTGTAAGGGTTCCGGGGCTCGCCCAGCATGCAGTCGCTGACCCCGTCGCCGTTCGTGTCGTCGCAGCTCTGCATCTGATTGAACACGGTGAACACCGGGAAATTGGGAAAGATACTCTTGTACGCCTGGTAGGCCGTCTGCAGATCCTTCAGGGACACCCCGTTGGCCAGCGGCTCATCGTACGAGTAGAAGGCGTACAGAGCGCTCCTCAGCTCGGGATGGGCCGAGAATATCTGCTGAAACTGCTCAAGACGCAGCAGCGTCTTGGCAACGTCGACGTGTTTTCCGCCCGAGCAGGAGTACGACGCGGTGCCGTCGTCGCAGGCCATGACCTTGGCGATCAGGCGGAGGTGGTTCTTGTACGCGCTCTCGAGCCTGTACTGTATCTTCGAGGTGCTCCTGCCGCCGAGGTCCTCCGAGACCGCCAGGTTGTACACGCCGTCGCTCGCGACACCCGCCATGAGCTTTGCGGGGTCCACGTCGCCCGGGTCGGTGTAGGTGCCTACCGTGCCCTGGTCGCGCTCGGTGATCCCGAACACGCCGTACGGAAAATGGCCGAGCACGGGGTCGCGCGAGACGGTGGTGGTCGTGCGCGCGCCGAACGAGCGGCCGCGATCCGTGAACACGGGCGTGCCCGCCAGCGAGTGCGCGCCCGTGGAGTCGTTGTACTGCCTCGAGGTGCCGTCGAGGAAGAACAACGTCCCGCTCGTCGCCGCGCCAGCGGCGGGCACTCCGAGCCCTGAGAGGATAGTCGCGACCGTGAGGGCACACACTATCAGCATATGATACAAGCGTCGGGAGGACATATGGGCTACCTCTGGGTGGGAGTGTTGTCACTGATAGCTTACGCGCTATCCCCCGCCACGTGAGTAGCCCGAAAGTACCAGATTCGCGCCAAACGCACTAACAGTTTCGTCAGCTTGAGTCAGCGCTTCGAGCCGAGCGTGTCGAGCGCGAAGCGGATCATCCGCTCCTGATGCTCGATGGACTGCTCGACCTGCGCGAACGCGCCCAGATGCCCGGCGTCGAACCAGTGCACCTCGATCGGCTTGCCGAGCTCGCGCAGCCTCCGCTCGTACATCTCGACCGGCCGGGCGGGGGTACGCGTGTCGTTCCTCCCCTGGATGATGAGCACGGGCGCGGACACCTGCTCGGCGTAGGTGATCGGCGAGCTCCTGCGGTACTGCTCCGGGCGCTCCTCGGGCGTGCCCTTGAACATACCCGCCTCGTACGCACGGAGCGTGTCCGCCGAGTCCTCGTACTGCACCGCCCAGTCGGCGATCGCGATCCCCGCGAGCCCTCCCGCCCAGAGGTCGGGCCGCAGCCCGAGCGCCTGCAGCGTCAGGTAGCCGCCGTAGGACCAGCCGGTGAGGAAGATCTGGTCGGGCCTCGCGACCCCGTGGCTCACGAGCCAGTCGCGCGCGGCCACCATGTCCTCGACCTCCCACCGGCCCGGCTCGCCCCAGATCTTCTCCTCGAAGTCGCGCCCGAACGTCAACGAGCCCCGGTAGTTCACGGACAAGAAAGCGAAGCCGTGGTCCAGCCACGCCTGCGCGTCCGGCTTGAAGCTATCGGTCGTGACTCCCTGCGGGCCACCGTGGGTCTCCAGAATCGTCGGGAACGGCCCCTCGCCCTCCGGCACAGTGAGCCAAGCCTGGATCTCGGTACCATCGGATGACCTGAAGCTTACGGACCTCCAAGGGCGGCTCGGCGGCACCTCGCCCGCCGCGAGCACAGTGCGTCTCCACTCGCCGGTCGTGCCGTCGAGCGCGACGAGCTGCGTGGGATGCGTTGCGTCCTGCCACTGGGCGTAGATCTCGCCGTCGTAGAAGTACACCCCGAAGTACGTGCCGTTCGGCGTGCTCAGCCTCGAGAGCCGGTCGCTCTCCAGGTCGTACAGGTACAGCCTCTGCACGGCGCGCACGAACTCGACGAGCAGCAGGCGCCGGCAGTCCTCCGACCAGTCCATCACCCCCACCTCTCCCTCGACGCCGGGCAGCTCGAGCTCGCGGCGCTCTCCGGTCTCCGGGTTCCACACGAACGGTCGCGTCAGCCCCGTGCGGTTCGTCGTGGCGATCATCCGACCGTCGCCCGGGGCCCTCGAGAATATCGCTGGCTCGACGCTCGCCTCGTCGCCGTCGGACAGCTCGGCCACCTTCTCGCCGCTCGAGGAGTCGAACGCGGCGAGGTCGTAGCGCAGCGTGCCCGAGCGCTCGGTGAGGCCCAGGACGACGAGCCTGCCGTCGGCGGAGATCGTCGGGCCGGCGGCGAACCTGGGGGTATCGTAGAGCCTGCGCGGCGCGGCGAGCGAGCCGTCCGGAGTGGTGTCCAGAGCGTACAGGTGAAAGCCCTCGCGATCGGCGGCGATCAGCCCGACGAGGTTGCCGCTCCGGCTGAAGCCCAGCCCGAACGAGGAGTAGTCGGGCAGGTCGGGAGTCACGTCCTCGGGCTCACCCCCCTCGAACGGCACGCGCACGTAGTGCCCGATCTCGTTTCCCCCTGCATCATCGAAATAGTACACGTGCCCGCCGTCGGGGGAGATACTGCCCATTATGATCCCCTCCGGCCTGTCAGTGAGCTGTCGGAGCTCTCCCGTCGGCACATTCCAGGAGTAGAGCTGGTACAGCCCCGAGCGGTTGCTCGCCGCGAGGCCGCGCTCGCGCCTGAGGGGCGCCACCTGCGTCCAGGCTACGACGGGCGCTCGGAAGCGCTGCTTCCAGGGCGCGTTCGGATCGGTCTGAGGTCGAGCGGTCATGAGCACGTTCCTTTCCGTGTGGGCAGCGAGGCCGAGGCGAGGGCCAGCTACATCGAGTCGCCCAGGAGTCCGTGCCTATACTTTAGCCCGGTTGGGCAGGACGCGCCAGGAGACGGCCCGACTACATCCACCAGAAACGGGCCCCGGCCACGGGGTAGCGGTCGAGCGAGGCGGAAGAGCCGTCCCCTCGGGCGCTCGCCCCGCGGTGGCGCCTCTTCTCGCTCGTGTGGCAGCGCAATGGCGTGGATCGGCACACTTGCGATACCATTGCCTGTATCGTTGCCGGATGCAGCGCTCGACGTGGAAGGAGCTCCGAATGGCCCATCCCCTGCCCAGGAACCGCGTGTGGCTCTCGCAGACCCTCTCCGAGCCCGCGTTCGACGACACAGGAGAGCACGTCTTCTACCTCCGAAGCGCCGACGGCAGGCGAAGCATCGTCAGGCAGAACCTGGCCACGGGGCTTGCGGAAGCCGTGACGGCCGAGCCGGCGCCCGGAGGGAGCGTGGGTTACGGGGGAGGAGACTTCACGGTTCGGGGGAGCCTGCTAGTGTACGCGGCGGAGGGGAGGCTAGTCTTGGTGGACCTCGGCACGGGAGGGCAGCGACACCTCACGCCCGCCTACGAGGGGGCGGCCTCTCCTGCCATCTCGCGCTGCGGTCGGTTCGTCGCGTTCGTGATCGAGGCCGAGGGCCACGCCGAGGTGCTGCTCACCGACACGTCGGGCAGGGGGCTGCCCATCAAGCTCAGCGACTCCCCCGCGTTCGCGGCCAACCCGACGTTCTCTCCGGACCGGACCAAGGTGGCGTGGATGGAGTGGCCGGAGGACCGGATGCCCTGGGAGCAGAGCCTGATCCGCGTCGCGCGGTTCGCGGTGGCCGCTCCCGACGCCGAGTCACAGGCCAGCCTGCTGCCGCTGAGCGTCGAGACGATCTCGAAGCCCGGCGTGTCCTGCGCTAACCCGCAGTTCAGCCCCGACGGCTCCCGGCTCGCTTACACATCGGACGAGTCCGGCTGGCGGTCGCTGTACGTCGGAGGCGAGCGGGTGGACACGGGCACCGGCGAGATCGGCTCGCCGGACTGGGTGCAGGGCCAGTTCGCGGTGCGCTGGGGCAAGGACGGCCGGACCATCTACGCAGTACGGCGCTACAGGTCGCGCTCCGACCTGCTCAGGGTCTCCCTCCCCGATGGCGGGGTGGAGAAGCTCGCCAGCGGGTGGACGGCCCTGGACGAGCTCGCGGTGCACCCGGATGACCCGGACCTGCTCGTGTACGTCGCGTCCTCGCCGAAGAGTCCGCCCGTGCTCGTGACGAGGCGGGGCGACGAGGAGACCGTACGCGCAAGTGCGGCGGTGGGGCTGAGCGACCCCGAGGGACTGGCGGACGGCGAGATCATCGAGTGGCCGACGACGGACGGCACGATGGTCTACGGCATCCTCTACAGGGCACTCGAGGGGGAGGAGCAGAGGCCGCTGCTCGTGACGGTCCACGGAGGGCCGACGAGCGAGGCGCGCAACGGCTGGAACCCGCTCGCTCAGTACTACGCAGGCAAGGGCTGGCACGTGCTGGCGGTGAACCACCGCGGCGGCACCGGCAGCGGGCGGGCGTACCAGGACATGCTCGACGGCGCTTGGGGTGTCGTGGACGTCGAGGACGTGCGCACCGGCGCGGAGCACCTGATCCGGCAGGGCCTGGCCGACCCGAGTCGCGTCGCGATCACGGGCGGGAGCGCCGGAGGGTACACCACGCTCATGGCGCTCGTGAGGGACCCCAACTTCTGGACGGCCGGCGTGTCGCTGTTCGGTATAGGCAACCTGTACGAGTGCAGGGTCGGGTCGCACCGCTTCGAGGCGCGGTACGAGGACACGATCGTCGGGCCGCTGCCGGAGACGGCGGAGAGGTGGGTCGAGCGCTCGGCGCTCACCCACGTCCGGAACGTGAGAGCCCCCGTGCTGCTCTTCCACGGCAAGCAGGACAAGGCGGTGCCCTACCAGCAGTCGGTCGAGTTCGCCGAGGCGGTCCGGAAGCAGGGCGGGATCGCGGAGCTCGTGCTGTACGAGGACGAGGGGCACGGCTTCCGGCAGGAGAAGAACCGCAGGGACCAGCTCGAGAGGATGGAAGCCTTCCTCGAGAAGTACGTCGTGAACCTGCAGGGCGGACTCTCTACCGGGCGCTGAGGGCCGTGTAGACGGCCGCCGGGAGGGTTCCTGTGCTCCGTCGCCTGAGGTGGCCCGAAGCCGGCTCATCCCGACAGCAATTCCGGCACGTGTTCGCCCTTTCCCTTCCGATGGCGTGGTGGTAAGCTCTTCGCAACACGCCAGCTCACAGAAGGAGGCGGACGATGGGAGCTCCCACCCTGCGGACCGAGGACGGTTACGTCTTCCGTGATCTCGACAAGAACGGCCGGCTCGATCCCTACGAGGACCCACGCCGCCCCCTGGAAGAGAGGGTCGAGGACCTGCTCTCCCGAATGACGATCGAGGAGAAGGCGGGGATGCTGTTCCACACCATGGCCGCGCTCTCCCCGGGCGATGCGCTCGGAGAGTCGGCGGCCGAGATGATCACGAAGCAGCGGATGAGCCACTTCAATATATACGGCGAGGTGGACGCGCGCACGATCGCGGAGTGGCACAACGAGGTCCAGGCCCTCGCGGAGGACACCCGGCTGGGCATACCGGTCACGATCTCGTCCGATCCCCGTCACTCCTTCTCGCATAGCCCCGTGACGAGCCTGCACGCGGGCAGCTTCTCGCTGTGGCCCGAGCCGATCGGCCTCGCGGCGATCGGCGACCCCGAGGTGGTCCGGGAGTTCGGGGACATCGCCCGACAGGAGTACCTGGCGGTCGGCATACGGGTCGCGCTGCACCCCATGGCGGACCTCGCCACCGAGCCCCGCTGGGCCAGGATCAGCGGCACGTTCGGCGAGGACGCGCACCTAGCGGCTCGGCTGGTCGCGGCCTACATACGGGGATTCCAGGGGGAGACGCTCGGCCCCGAGAGTGTGGCCTGTATGACCAAGCACTTCCCCGGAGGTGGCCCCCAGAAGGATGGAGAGGACCCGCACTTCTCCTACGGCAGGGAGCAGATCTACCCCGGCGACAACTTCGAGTATCATCTGATCCCCTTCGAGGCCGCGTTCGAGGCCGGCACGGCTCAGATAATGCCCTACTACGGGATGCCCGTGGGATTGCCCTTCGAGGAGGTGGGGTTCGGGTTCAACAGGGACGTGATCACCGGGCTGCTGAGAAAGAGGTACGGGTTCGACGGTGTGGTCTGCACCGACTGGGCGCTCCTGACCTCGCGCGACCTGGGACCTGCGGGTACCATCGAGGCGAAGGCGTGGGGAGTCGAGCACCTGAGCCTGGAGGAGCGCACGGCGAAGGCTCTGGGCGCGGGCGTGGACCAGTTCGGCGGAGAGGCGTGCCCCGAGGTCGTGGTGGGGCTGGTCAGGAGCGGCAGGATCGGTGAGGACAGAATTGATCGGTCGGTCCGCCGTCTGCTACGCGACAAGTTCAGGCTGGGCCTGTTCGATGATCCCTACGTGGACCCCGACCAGGCGGAGAGGACGTGCGGCAACGAGCGGTTCCGAGCGGCCGGGGATCTCGCCCAGCGCCGCTCCATCGTGCTGCTGAAGAACGGCGATATCAGCGGGGGGAAGGTGCTGCCGCTGCGGGGCAGCCCCAGGATGTACCTGGAGAACGTCTCGCCGGAGGCGGCCGCCGAGTACGGCGAGGTGGCGAGCGACCTCGGGGACGCGGACGTGGCGATCCTTCGATTGAGTACACCTTACGAGCCGAGGGAGGGGCTGATGGAGAGGTTCTTCCACGCGGGCCGGCTGGACTTCGACGAGGAGGAGCTCGGCCGCATCCTGAGAGTGGCCGACCGCGTGCCCACGGTGGTGGACGTGTTCATGGACCGCCCGGCGGTGATGCCGGAGATCGCGGCACGAAGCGCCGCCCTGCTCGCCAACTTCGGGGCAAGCGATGCCGCGCTCCTCGACGTGGTGTTCGGGCGCTTCCGCCCTTCGGGCAGGTTGCCGTTCGAGCTGCCCTCCTCAATGGAGGCTGTGAGAAGGCAGAAGCCGGACGTGCCGTACGACTCGGAGAACCCGCTGTTCCCGTTCGGCCACGGCCTGAGCTACTGAAGAGGGGAAGATGGGAATACCGAACGCGACCCTCGTAATACACGAGCTGCGGGCGCTCGTGACTCCCGGCGGCGCGGGCCCGCTCAGGGGACGTGAGCTCGCGGACCTCGCGGTCATCTCGCCGGCCTCGCTCGCGATCCGCGACGGCGCCGTCGTGAGCGTGGGGCGGCCCGAGGACGTGAGGCGGGAGGTCAGGCGCGAGTCCGAGCTGATGGATGGGCGGGGGCTGATCGCACTGCCCGGCTTCGTGGACTGCCACACCCACGCCGCGTTCCTCGGAGACCGAGTGGAGGAGTTCGACCTGCGCTCGCGGGGCGCCTCCTACGAAGAGCTGCACGCCGCGGGAGGCGGGATCGCGTCCACCGTCCGGGCGACCCGCGCGGGCTCGGAGGAGGAGCTCGCGCGCGCGGTCGAGAGGCACCTGCGCTGGATGCTCGGCCACGGGACCACGACCGCCGAGGTGAAGTCGGGCTACGGGCTCGACCGTGACACCGAGCTCAGGTCGCTGCGCGCTGCGGTGGCCGCGGGAGAGCGCTGCCCCGTGGACGTCGTGCCGACCTATCTGGGCGCCCACTCCGTCCCACCGGAGTTCGGCTCGGCCGAGGAGTACGTCGAGTTCGCGATCCGAGAGGTCATCCCGGAGGCCGCGAGGATCGCGCGTCAGGCGGACGTGTTCATGGAGCGCGGGGCGTTCGAGGCTCCCGAGGCGCGGCGGTACCTCAAGGCCTGCCGCGACGCGGGCCTCGATCTCAGGCTCCACGGAGATCAGTTCACCGAGCGCGGCGCCGTCCCGCTCGCGATCGAGCTGGGGGCGCGGAGCGTGGACCACCTCGAGGCCACGGGAGAGGAGGGAGTGAGGGCACTCGCCTCGAGCGACGTCGCGGCCGTGCTCCTGCCCGCGAGCGCGCTCTTCCTCGACAGGCCGTTTCCGCCCGGCCGCGCGCTCGTGGACGCCGGGGCCATAGTCGCGCTCGCCACCGACTTCAACCCCGGAAGCTCCTTCTGCGAGTCGCTGCCGCTCGTCATGAGCCTCGCCTGCACGCGGATGGGCCTCTCGCCCGCGGAGGCGCTCGCGGCGTGCACCGCGAACGCTGCCCACGTGCTCGGCCTCGACGGGCGGGTCGGCAGGCTGCTCCCCGGCTACCGCGCAGACCTGCTGCTGCTCTCTGCCCCGGACTGGCGGTACGTCGCGTATCACCTGGGCGGGGAGCACCTGGAGATGGTGATCAAGGCGGGCGAGGCGGTGTGGCCCTCTCCGATGTACCAACCGGCGGTATAATCCCTCGGGCGAGGCTTTGCGTCCAGACGAGCCTCTCCGGGGCGCGAGCGTGCACGATCCGAAGCTGTCCCGCGGGCTGCTGTTCTTGCTCTCCACACTCGCCGCCGCCTCGGCGGTGCTGCTCTCCGTGGCCGCCTACCTCGGTAGGGGCGTTCCGGCGATCCCCGCGCTCGCGCTCGACGCGATCGCCCAGCGTATCCCCGCCTACCTGTTCGAGCTGGGGATCCAGACGTTCGGCGGGCTCGCGAAGCCCCTGCTGTTCGCCCTGCTCTGCGCGCTGAACGCAGCGGTGTTCGCCGTCCTCGGCTACCCCTGGCTTCGCCGGAAGCGCTCCGGGCTC